>NZ_AQPL01000098.1:0-15386 GCF_000395345.1 Cupriavidus sp. WS
GGGCGGCGGCAGCCGCCCGCCCGATGACCAGAAAGGAGTAGCAGATGAGTCGATGGGTATCCAAGGCAGTTGCCATGCTGGCTCTGAGCGCAACCGTTCTGAGCGGCATGGCCCAGGCAAGCGTGGTGATCACCGGGACGCGCGTGGTGTTTCCGGGCGACAGCCGCGAAGTGACCGTCCGGCTTCTGAACGACGGGAACACGCCCGCGCTGGTTCAGACCTGGATGGACACGGGCGACGAGAAGGCGGCGCCGGAGTCGATCAAGGTGCCGTTCATCCTGACGCCGTCGATGTTCCGGATCGATCCCGAGAAGGGACAGACGTTGCGCATGTTTTACACGGGCGAACCATTGCCCACGGACAAGGAATCGCTGTTCTGGCTGAACGTGCTGGAAGTCCCGCCCAAGGCGCGCGACGACGAGGCAGCCAACAAGATCCAGCTGGCGTTCCGCTCGCGGATCAAGGTGATGTACCGGCCGGCCGGGCTGGCCGGCAACGCGGAAGATGCCGCGCGGCAGTTGCGGTGGGAGATCGTGCGCCGCGACGACAGCGGCGAGCATGAGCTGAAGGTGTCGAATCCCAGCCCCTACGTGGTGAACCTGGGCAGCGTGACGCTCGAGGCGGCGGGGCAGAAATACGAGGTCGAACCGACCTACGTCCGCGCGAAAGACGCGGCCCGCATGCCGCTTCCCCGCCTCGCCACGGGTCCCGTGGGCGGCGCGAGCGTGACGTTCAGCAGCATCGACGACTGGGGCGTGATCCGCCCGGCCGCCGCGGCCAGCGTCACCAGGAGCGACGCGCTCCACTGACGCGCCCGCGCGCCGGCATCCCGGGCGCACCGCCCGCCCCCGTTTCATCCATTCGCCCTTGCAGGCCCCGACAGCGGCCGGCGGGGCGGGTGTTCGCCCATTGCCCGGCTACGTGGTCCCGCTTTGCCCGGTGCCCCGCGGCTTTATCGGCCTCCGGTCTCAAGAGACATCTCAGGAGTCATATGACATTGTTTTGCCACGGTGGCATCGACGGTGGTCGGGTGCCACGACTGAACCCGCTGTACCTGGCCGTCCTGTCCACGCTGCTGCTGTGGCAAGGGCAGGCCGAGGCCGCGCCCGCGGGCCGCCAGGGCGCCGCGGCGAGCACGCAGCCCGCCGCCACCGACGTCCAGTTCGACAGCGGCTTCCTGGTGCACGCCGACCAGCAGCGCATCGACCTGAGCCGCTTCGAGAAAAGCAATGGCGTGCTGCCCGGGGACTACCGCGTCGACCTCTACGTCAACGGCGACAGCGTCACGCGCGCGCAGGTGCCGTTCCGCGCCGCCGCCGACGGCAAGGACGCGCAGCCCTGCTTCAGCAGGGCGCTGCTGGAGGAGCTCGGCGTCGACCTGCTGAAGCTGCCCGACGACGTGCGCGACCGGCTTAAGGCGGACGACGCGTGCGTCGGGCTGCCCGAGGCCATCGCCGACGCGAGCGCGGCATTCGTGTTCGACGAGCAGCGCCTGTCGCTCAGCATTCCGCAGGGCGTGCTGCGCCGCACGCCGCGCGGCTACGTCTCGCCGGAGCGCTGGGAAGCCGGCGTGACCACCGGCATGCTGAACTACAGCGCCGACCTGTACACCACGCGCAACAACGACGGCCCGTCGCTGACGCAGGGCTTCGCCGGCCTGACGGCGGGCTTCAACGTGGGCAACTGGCATTTCCGCCACCAGGGCTCGTATAGCTGGTCGAACAACAACGGCGGGCATTACCAGGACATCGCCACCTACGTGCAGCGCGACCTGCCCAGGCTCACCTCGCAACTGACCATCGGCGAAGCCTACACGTCGGGCGAGCTGTTCGACTCCACGCAGTTCCGCGGCGTCAAGCTGTCGACCGACGAACGGATGATGCCGGACTCGGCGCGCGGCTACGCGCCGGTCCTGCGCGGCATCGCCCGCAGCAACGCGCGCGTCACCGTCAGCCAGAACGGCGTCAAGATCTACGAGACCACCGTGGCGCCGGGCGCGTTCGAGATCGACGACCTGTACGCGACCGGCTACGGCGGTGACCTGAACGTCTCGGTCAAGGAAGCCGACGGCTCGGTCCACGAGTTCTCCGTGCCGTACGCGGCGGTGCCGCTGGCGCTGCGCCCGGGCACGCACCGCTACAGCTTCGTGGCCGGCGCGGTGCGCACCGCGCAGAGCAGCCGCAACCCGCTGTTCATGCAGGGCACGTGGCGGCAGGGCCTCACCAACCTGGTGACGGGCTACGGCGGCGTGACCGCGGCGCAGGGCTACCTGTCGTTCATGCTGGGCAGCGCGCTCAACACCTCGGTGGGCGCGTTCGGCGTGGACGTCACGCAGGCGACCACGGTGGCGCCCGGCACGCGGCGCTTTCACGGCACCAGCGCGCGCGTGAGCTATGCGAAGTCGATCACGCAGACCTCCACCGACATCGCCATCGCCGCGTACCGCTATTCGACGAGCGGCTATTTCGGCCTCAACGACGCCATGCTCATGCGCGACCAGGTGGAGCGCGGCGGCTCGCCCGACGACATCGCCCGGCAGCGCAGCCGCGCGTCGCTGTCGGTCAACCAGAACCTGGGCGCCCGCTTCGGGCAGTTCGGCATGACGCTGTCGGGGAGCAATTACTGGAACCGTCCCGGCTCGGACATCACCTATGCCGCCTCGTATTCGAACGTGTTCCGCCGGATCACCTACCGGCTGTCGGTGACGCGCGAGAACGGCAGCCTGGGCAACCGCAACACGACGTTCTACGCGAGCGTGAGCATTCCGCTGGGCAGGGAGCGCCCGGTCATCGCGTCCTCGGCGCTGTCGTTCGACACCAACGGGCGCGCGCAGGCGCAGGCCACGCTGTCGGGCAGCGCCGGGCGCGACGATGCGCTGTTCTACAGCGTGTCGGGCAACCACGCGTCGCAGGACGGCGGCGCCTCGACCAACGGCAGCGGCACGGTCGTGTATCGCGCGCCGTATGCCGAGCTCACGGCGAGCGCCGGCGTCGGCCAGGGCTACCAGCAGGCTTCGGTCGGCGCGCGCGGCGGGGTGGTCGTGCATCCCGGCGGCGTCACGCTGTCGCAGCCGCTGTCCGACACCTTCGCCGTGGTCGAGGCGCCGGGCTCGGCCGGCGCGCGCGTGCTCAATTCGCAAGGGGTGCGCATGGACAGCCGCGGTTATGCCGTGGTGCCGATGCTCACGCCGTACTCGATCAACGAGGTCGAGCTCGATCCCACGGGGCTGCCGCTCGACGTCGAGCTGAGCGTGACCGCGCAGCAGGTGGTGCCGCGCGCGGGCGCGGTGCCGCTGATCCGCTTCCCGACCGTGGTCGGCCGCGCGGCGCTGATCGCCGCGCGCCAGGCCGGTGGCGAGGCCCTGCCGTTCGGCGCCCAGGTGCTCAACGCGGCGGGCACCGAGGTCGGCGTGGTCGGCCAGGGCGGCCGCATCCTGGCGCGCGGCCTCGACGAGCACGGCACGCTGACCGTGCGCTGGGGCAACGAGGGCGGCGCGTCGTGCGCCATGCCGTACACGCTGGCGGCGGCAAAGGGGCAGCAGCCCGCGCGCAGCTACCAGCAGATCGAAACGACCTGCGGGCCCGCCGCCGACTGACGGTGGCCGAAGGCAACGGCAGGTGGCGGCGCCGCGCAACCGGCGCGCCACACGCCGCGTCCCGCAATCCGGGTGTAGCTCAAACAGACAGGAACCCAAGCATGAACAGACTTCTTTCCATCGTCATGCGCGCGGCCCGGGCGGCCGCGCGGATCGCGCCCGCCCGCTGGGCGAGGAACGGCCTCGTGGCCGCCGGGCTGATGGCCGCGCTGTCGTCGCCGGCATTCGCCCAGTACGTGTTCGGCCAGTCCACCATCACGGTGCCGGCCAGCGTCGCCGGCGGCACCGTGGTCGCGCGCGACTACCTGACGCCGTCGCAGCTTTGCTACGGGACGACCTGCACGCTGACGTACATCGAGATGTACAAGTACGGCGGCGCCGAACGGGTGCCGGGACCGGACGTCCTGACCACCGTCACCGGGCTCTCGACGCGTCTGATCATCAACGGGCAGACGATGATGGCCGGGCCCAGCACCGTCTCCTTTTCGCGGCCCATCGAGATCCAGCTGGTGTCCAACGGGACCAAGGTGGTCGGCGGCCCGCTCAAGGCCAACGGCGCCACGCTCTCCCCCGCGTACTACATCCTGTATTTCTCGAACGGGAACACGAAATACCAGATCTTCCTGGCGGCGACGGTGCAGACCATCGACGGGACCTGCTCCACGCCGAGCCAGGCCGTCACCCTGCCGCCGATCGCGCTCGGCAAGCTCGGCGCCGTGGGCAGCAGCGCAGGCGGCGTGGATTTCAACGTCCGGCTGAACAACTGCCCGGCGGGCTTCAACCGCGTGGGCTACAGCTTCGTGCCGGTCGGCTCCGAGACCAGCGCCTACACCGGGGTATTGCCGCTCGGCGCCGACTCCACCGCCACCGGCGTGCGCATACGGATCACCGATGCCAATGGCACGCCCGCCACGTTCAATCAGTCGATCAAGCTCAATGCGTACAGCAAGACGACCGGCGGCTCGTACGCGGTTCCGTACAAGGCGACATACATCAAGACGGCGGACCCGGTGACGGTCGGCAGCGTGAAGGGCAGCGTGATGGTGCTGGTCGACTATCAGTAGATGGCGCGCGCGGATGGACAGCCAGTACGGAAGGAAAAGCGGAAGGAAAAGCGGAAGGAAAACCAAAAGGGAAAGCGAACGGGCGATGGCGTCATCCCTGTTCGCAGGACTGGGAGGATGCTCATGAAAGCGACGGTGGAAAGCAGGAACGAGGACCGGGTCCGCGCGCGCGCGGCCGGTGTGCCCGGTGTGGCCGGTGTGGCGGATATGACCCGGGCGCGCGGCTGCGGCAACGCGCGGCACGCGCCGGCATCCGGCCGGCGCATGGCGCCGGCCCGCACGGGAGAGGGCGGCGCCGCGCGCCGGATGCCCGGCGCCCACACGCAACTGGTCGTCCTGGCCGCGCCGGGCGACGTGCCGGCGTGGCTCGGCGCCGCGCTGCGCTGGCTGTCCGGCGTCACGGTCGAGTTCGCGGGTTCGACGGATGCCTTGCTCGCACTGCTGGCATCCGGCATGCGCACCGTCGTCTTCGCGCAGCTCTGCCGGGACAACGGCGAAGGCCTGTTCCTGCCCTCGCGCCTTGCCGCCGCGCGCGACGAAGGCCGGCTGGCGGCGGTGCCGCCGGTGGTCTACGCGACCGAGCTGTCGCGGCAGGCGCTGGCGTCGCACGCGCGGCTCGCCGGGGAGGCGGGCGTTCCGGTCCATATCCTGTGCGAGCGCTCGCCGCACGCGGTTGCCGGCGCGCTCAGGCAGGTCATCGCATCGTTGCCCGACGTCCCGCATGGTGCCGCGCCGTCGCGCGGCGCCGCGGCGGACCGGCAGCAAGGCTGCGAGGCCGCGTTCGTCGACGCGCTGGCGCGGGACGAGGGCTTCAGGATCGTGGTCCAGCCGCAGTTCTCGCTGCGCGACGGCCGCATCGTCGGCGCCGAGGCGCTGTCGCGCTGGAGCCATCCCGAGTTCGGCGCCGTGTCGCCGGCCACGTTCATCCCGTGGACGCAGGACGCGGCCCGCGCGCAGCGCTTCTTCTTCCTGCAACTGGGCCGCGTCGTCGCGGTGCTCGAGCGCGCGGCCCGGCTGGGCCGGGCCGTGCCCGTCGCGGTCAACGTTCCCTGTGCGCTGTTGTCGTCGGCCGGTTTCGTGCCGGCCTTCGAGCGCGCGCTGGCGCAGGCCTCGCTGCCCGCCTCGCTCATCAAGCTGGAGCTGACCGAAAGCGAGCCGGTGCTCGACGAGCTGGCCTTGTCGTCCTCCATCCACTGGCTGCGCGCCAGGGGATTCGGCGTGTCGATGGACGATTTCGGCACCGGCGCGGCGTCGCTGAAGATGCTGTGCGACATGCCGTTCGACGAGATGAAGATCGATGGCGCGCTGGTGCGCCGCATGGCGGACAGCCCGGCCCTCGGCGGCGCGCTGGCCGCCACGGTCCATCTGGGGCTGGCGCGGGGCATGACGGTGGTGGCCGAGGGCATCGAGTCCGTGCAGGCGGTCGCCGCGCTGCGCGCGGCGGGCTGCTCGGCGGGACAGGGTTATGCGCTGTGCCGGCCGCTGGAAGCGGCGGACTACCTGCAGCGCCTCGCGGCGGGCGGCGGATTGCCCGGGCTGGGCGCGAGCGTTCCGGCAAGCCGGCACCCTGCCGTCGAGAGCGGGGAAGGCCTGTAGGCTTTTCCCCGCAGCAAGGCCGATTGCCTGGCTGCCCGTAAACGCAAACGTCCCCGCAATGGCGGGGACGCGCTTTTTGGGGGCGGGACAACCGCGTCCGCCCCCGTCAGGCATCAGGGGTTCAGGGGTTCAGGGAATCTCCCTCGCGTGCGCGCCGGACAGGTCGTCCGCCGGAAAGAGCAGCGAGGCGCCTTCATTGCCTCCGTTCAGCACGAACGTGATGAGCTCCACGTCGTTCGACGCGCCCACCTTGCGCATGGCGCTTCGTTTCTGCGAGCTGATGGTCTGCTTGCTGCGTTTCAGGTGTTCCGCGATATCGGTCACGGTATTGCCCGACGCGAACAGCCGCACCACTTCGGCCTCGCGCGGCGACAGTTCGGTGGCGAGGTCGGCCGAGCCTTTGTTCAGGGTGGTCGCGATGGCCCTGATGGTCGGCGACGTGTACGTCCCGCCCGCGAAGCTGGCGTGGACCGCGGTGATGATGTGGCCGGTCGAGTCCGCCATGCTGATGAACGACAGGCCGCTGTGCGCGGCCAATGTCCGTATCACGGCGGGATTCCTGATCGTCGTCAGCACGACAAGCCCGATATTCGGAAAATTCCTCTGCAAATAACCGAGCAGCGCCATGCCGTCGCCATATTCGCCATCGGACATCGTGTAATCGCAGATCACGACGTCGCAGGCGACATGCTGCAGCAGTTCGACGAGTTCGGTGGTGTTCAGGCAAGTGCCGACGAGCTCTATGTGGCCCGCGCTCTCGAGAACCTGTTGCAGTCCGATCAGAACCGCGGGGTGGCTGTCGGCGATCACAACGCGGATTGAGAATTTATTCATGCCATTTAATCCGTTGAGTAATGGGCGCGCGCGACAAGGGCATGGGTATCCCGTTTCCCGGTGAGGGAACGGGTACGGCGGCGACTGGGCGGCAATGCGAAGCTCGGCCCGTCGGGGGTACGGTGCCCTTGTCGTCGCAACCAGTCCTGGCGGATGCCTTCCGTTTGCGCCTCGCGTGGTTCACACAAGGGACTGGTGCAATGGGGAAGCCGCCGAAGTCAGTTTAATAATAGGAATGGATGGCGCCAATCATACGATTGATCGACTTTACTTATTTTGATTAGTACTCGTACGAAATTCATTCCAGACCGAAAAAATCAATGTTTTTTGGCACTGAAATTAAGATTTTGGCTAAAAGCGGAGATAAAAACAGGATAAAAAAGAAAAGGCATGGCGCGGGCATCTCCCATCCCCATTGCGAAGCGATGGCGTGATGGCGCGGTGGCTTCCGGCGACAATGCGGCGACAAGCCGGCGCGCCGCCGGCAGGCAAAGAAGCGCCTATTTGCCGTCTTTGCCGGGCGAAGCGACGAGCCCGCCTTCGATCGCGTAGCGGATCAGCTCGACGTCGTTCGCGATGCCGAGCTTGCGCATGGCCATCACTTTCTGCGTGCTGACGGTCTGCTTGCTGCGGTTGAGCCGCTTCGCGATATCCGTCATCGACAGCCCCGAGGCAAACAGCCGCGCCACCTCCAGCTCGCGCGGCGAAAGCGGCTGGCCGGTGCCCGCGCCCTCGCTGCCGGCCACGACCTTCTCGATGGTCGGCGACAGGTACGAGCCGCCGGCGTAGCTGCTGTGAATCGCGGTGATGATGTGGCCGGTCGCGTCCGACTTGCTCAGGATGGTGGTGATGCCCGCCGCCAGGAGCGCGCGGATGACCGCCGGGCTGTCCATGACCGTCAGCGCGACGATGCCGACCTTCGGATAATGGCGCCGCAGGTATTCGAACAGCGCCAGCCCGTCGCTGTGCTCGCCGCCCGGCATCGCATAATCGGAAACCACCACGTCGCACGGCTGCTTCTCGAGCGCGGCGATCAGCTCGGTGGCGTTGCGGCAGGTCGCGACGATTTCGGTCGTGCCGATCGGCTCCAGCGTATGGACGAGACCGCGCAATACGGTAGGATGGTCGTCGGCGATCACGACCTTGATCGAAAACTGGTTGTCAGCGCTCACGATTTCTCCGCCATGCCATGCGTTGTCCCTGTGCCGCGGGCCGTTGCCGCGTGCCTGGATCCCGATGCGCGAACGCATCAAAGAGCAACGGTAATCTACCATGCCTGCATCGTCGTCTCCCAGCTTGCTCGCCCGCGTCCGCGGCCATCAGCGCATCGTCCTGTTCATCGGCTCGGCGGCGCTGACGCTCCTGATCCTGCTGGCGTTCGCGCTGGGTCTCGCCGGTCTCGTGCGCGAGGACCTCAACGACGAGCGGCAGGCGTTCCAGCGCGACCTGGGGCGCGTGATGGACGTCGTCAGGGCGAGCGAGACGCGGGTGCGCATCGCCGCCGTCGGGATCGAGACCGCCTGGGAGGGCACCGGCGCCGCCGATGCCGCCGACGTGAGCGCGTTCGAGGCGCAGGACGGCCGCATCGTGTTCCCCGTCACGCCGGACTCGCGCGGCGCGCTGGTCCTGCGGCTGGCGCGCGGGCAGGGCGCCGGCGGCGAGGCGGCCGGCCATTTTCTCGCGGTGGCGCGGAGCACCGCGGGCGCGGGCAGCAGCCTGGTCAAGACCATGAACGACGCGGTCGGGCTGCCGTGGGGGCTGAGCGGCTATTTCGTGACGCCGGCGGCCGCGCTGGTGGGCATCAGCCCGCTGCCCGACCTGGCCGGCGCGCCGCTGCCGCGCATCGCGGCCGATCCGGCCAGCCTGTCCGCCTACTACGGCGCGGGCCTCGAGCAACTCGCATCGTGGTCCGCGGCGCCGCGCGGCGCCAGCCGGCCGCTGCGCTGGCTGCGCCCGCGGGCCGACCCGCTCACCGGGCGGCCGCGCCTGCGCGTGCTCGCGCCCATGACGGCGAACGGGCGGCCGATCGGCATCGTCGCCGGCGAGTTCAGCCCGGAGCGGCTGCTCGAGCGGCTGGAGCCGGGCTCGTTTTCCGGGGTCTACCGCGTGGCCGACGAGCGCGCCGAGGCGGTGACGGGCAGCGCGTCCGACCCGGCGGCGCTGCCGCCGGCCGGCGCCGGGGCGGCGCAGTGCCGCGGGCCTGCCGCGCCCGGCGCCGCCGGGACCTATCGCGACGGCATGCTGCTGCTGTGCGCGCCGCTCGGCGACACCGGCTGGACGCTGGCCTACGCGGTGCCGGGCCGGGTCATCGCCGCGCGCGTGGCGCGGGACGGCGCCGCGCCGGCCATCGCCACCGGCCTGGCCATCGCGCTGCTGTGGGCCTTCGTGCTGCTTTTCAACCGCAAGATCCTCGTGCCGCTGTTCGCGCGCTCCGAGCGCGTGTTCGACAGCGAGCACCTGAGCCGCACGCTGATCGAGACGGTGCCGGTCGGCCTCGCGCTCGTCAACGCGAACGACAACACCGTGCTGCTGGAAAGCGCGCACATGCAGGCGCTGGAGCGGCGCATCGGCAAGGCGGCCGACGGGCAGCTCGGCGACGTGCTCCGGCGGCACGCGCCGGCCGCGTTCGGCGCGCCGGGCGGCCGCGCGGTGGCGGCGTTCGACGTGGAGCTGAACCTGCCCACCGGGGACGGCGGCACCATCGACGTGGCCGCGAAGCTGGCGCCGTCGCACTACCAGGGGCAGCCGGTGGTGGTGGCGACGCTGGCGGACGTCACCACCGAGCGCCAGCTCGCGCGCCAGCTGTCCGCGGCGAAGCAGGCGGCGGACAGCGCCAACGCGGCGAAGAGCGCTTTCCTCGCGGCGATGAGCCATGAGATCCGCACTCCGCTCAACGCGATCCTGGGGCATCTCGAATTGCTCGAGCGGCTGCCGCAGGCGGCGCCCGTGGCGCCGCGCGTGCGCACCATCGCGTCGTCGTCGCGGGCATTGCTGGACATCCTCAACGACATCCTCGACTTCTCCAAGATCGAGGCCGGCGAGATGCGCTTCGAGCCGATCCGCTTCGACGTGGCGGCGCTGATCCGCGAAACGGTGGCGATGTTCATGCCGCTGGCGCAGCGCAAGGGACTCGCGCTGGAGGCGCATTTCGACGCGGCGCTGCCGCGCTGGTACACGGGAGACCCGGGCCGGGTCCGCCAGATCGTGGCGAACCTGCTGGGCAACGCCATCAAGTTCACCGAGCGGGGGCGCGTGTCGGTCGACGTCGATGCGGCTGCCGATGGCACGGATGGCGCGGACAGCGCGGCGGCGCCGCTGCGGATCCGCGTGGCCGACACCGGCATCGGCATCGCGGCTGCGCAGCAGGCGCGCATCTTCGATGCGTTCGACCAGGTCGACGTGTCGGTCACGCGCCGCTTCGGCGGAACGGGGCTGGGGCTCGCGCTGTGCCGGCGCATCGCCGGGGCGATGGGCGGCACCATCGCGGTGGCGAGCGAGCCGGGCCGCGGCAGCACCTTCACGGTGACGCTGCCGCTGCGGCCGGCCGCGGGCGGCGCGCCCGCGCATGACGACGCCTCGCCCGCGGCCGGCGACGCGCACGACGCGCGCGGCATCCACGTGCTCGTGGCCGAAGACCACGAAGTCAACCGCGAGCTGATCCGCGACCAGCTCGACGCGCTGGGCTATACCGGCGACATCGTCGAGAACGGCCTGGTCGCGCTGCGCCATTTCAACGAGCGCCACTACGATCTGGTGCTGACCGACCTGTCGATGCCGGTCATGGATGGCTACACGCTCGCCACGTGCCTGCGCAACCAGGGCGCGCGCACGCCGATCGTGGCGATCACCGCGGACGTCACGGCCGCCGATTCGCAGCGCCTGCGCGACGCGGGCATCTCCGGCGTGCTGCTCAAGCCGATGTCGCTGGCCTCCATCGACGCCGCGGCGCGGCGCTACCTGAGCTTGGCGGCCGACCCGCGCGCCGAGGCCGCCATCGAGGCGGACGCGGCGGGCGCCGATGCCGCGTTGTCCGAGATGCTGCTCGGCACGCTGGAGCAGCGCACCGCGCAGTCGCTCCAGGCGGCCGCGAGCGCGATCACGCGAGGCGACCGGGCAACCGTGTCGGCGGAGGCCCATTCCATCAAGGGAGCGTTCGCGATGCTGCATGCCACGGACGTGGTCGAGGCCTGCTCGCGGCTGGAAGCGCTGCTGGCGGACCGGCCCGACGCCGCTTCCGGCGTCACTTCCGAAGTCACCTCCGGCGCCACCCCCGGCGAGCTCGCGCAGGCGCTCGCCGAGGTGCGCGGCCGGGCCTCGTCGGCGCTCGCGCGCATGGCGCGCGATGCCGGGTTCGGACGGGTCGATGCCGGCGGCTAGCGGTAGGTGATGACCGCGGTCATCCGGGAATGGCGCGCGGCGGCGAGCGCCGGCAGGCCGATCGACTGCGTGCGGTGCGTGAACCCGACGTGGCGCGCCGGGAGGTGGCCGGGCGTGCCGGTGAAGGCAACCTTGCCGGCGACCGGGCGCGGGCAGGCCGTGTGGAACCGCATCCGCTCGCTGTCCGCGGGACGCACGCTGAATGAACAGGGCGGCTCGACCAGCGCGCCGCTGAAGCGGATGGTCCCGCCCGTCTGCGCGCTGGCGGCGGCGCAGGAGAGGAGCAGCGCTGCGAACAGCGACGAGGCAAGGATGGTGTGAGAGACGATCGAACGGCGTGCCATGGAAACCTCCGCGAGATGAGGTGCGTCGCGGCAATCGACATGTCCGTCGGAAGACTGGCGATTAACCGCTGCACATGGAAATCGAGATCATGCCTGGTAATTGAATGACCGATTGAGTGGTCGATTGAGTGGTTGATAGAATGGTTTAATGAATGAAAAATCGATGCGCCGGGATTTAAAGATTAATCATTGCCCGGTTGAATAAATTCTGTGCGCATCATGAAATGACCGCAAGCAGGGCAATCCCTAGGCATTCCGTGTCATAAAAAAATTGAACCAATTCGCGGTGAAAGGCGCGGCGGGCTTATGGCGATGGATCGTGGTCATGCATATCGTTCTTTTTCGCATTGGCCGACGTTGTCCTATCGCACATATCCGATTCACTGCGCCCCAATCCGGTGCGTTATGTCCGCAGTGTGTCAAACCGGCGCGCATGCCGGCGCGGTATCGCGCCATCGCGAAATCCAGTTTGCGAAAGATTCGCCGGCAGTGAGAGAATGCAGCCTGCTGCCACAGCAAGCCGCGGAGAACGGAATGACGAACATGATTGGCAATGAGAGTCAGCGTCTGGCGTACAACTCCCGGTGCCGTTGCCGGAGTGACCTGACGCATGCGGTCCTGCGGCGGCTCGGCGAGGCGGCATCGGGCCGCCTGCCCATGCAGGAGCTCGCGGCCGGCGCCGCGGCGGGCGGGCCCGCGCTGGCGGCGCCGGGGCCGGCGCAGGCCGCGGCGCGCCCGACGCGGCTCAGGGGCGCGCGGATCTTCGACGGCAAGTCGGACGCGCTCCTGCAGGGCCTCGACGTGATCGTCGCGGGCAACCGCATCGAGGACCTCGTTCCGGCCGGGCAGGACGCGGGCGATGCGCAGGTGATCGACTGCGCGGGGCACGTCGTCATGCCCGGCATGATCGATGCGCACTGGCATTCGATTCTCGCCGCGGTGCCGCTGAACGTGGCGATGACGGCCGACATCACCTACATCTACCTTCTCGCGGCGCAGGAAGCCGAGCGGACCGTCCTGCGCGGCTTCACCACCGTGCGCGACGTGGGCGGGCCGTCGTTCTCGCTCAAGCAGGCGATCGACGAGCACCGCATCGCGGGCCCGCGCATCTTTCCTTCGGGCGCGATGATCTCCCAGACCTCCGGGCACGGCGACTTCCGCCGGCGCGGCGAGCTGCCGCGCACGGCGCTGTGCTCGCTGAGCGCGGCGGAAGTGGCGGGCATCTCGTCGATCGCCGACGGCGTGCCGGAGATGCTGCGGCGCGTGCGCGAGCAGCTCATGCTGGGCGCCAGCCAGATCAAGATCATGGCCGGCGGGGGCGTGTCGTCGATGTTCGATCCGCTCGACTCGGTCCAGTACACGGAGGACGAGATGCGCGCCGCCGTCGCCGCCGCGTCGGACTGGGGCACCTACGTCTGCGCCCACGTGTACACCTCGGCCGGCATCCGCAGGGCCATCGCGTGCGGCGTGAAATCGATCGAGCATGGCCAGCTCGCGGACGAAGAGACCGTGCGCCGGATCGCCGACGCCGGCGCGTGGTGGAGCCTGCAGCCGTTCCTGGCCGACGACGACGCCAACCCGAAGGCGACCGACGCGCAGCGGCTGCAGCAGAAGGCGATCGCAGAAGGCACGGTGCGCGCGTTCGAGCTTGGCCAGAAGCACGGCGTGAACATGGCGTGGGGCACCGACGTCCTGTTCAATCCCGCGGGCGCGCTGACGCAGGGCAGGCAACTGGCCAAGCTGGCGCGCTGGTTCGGTCCCGCCGACGTGCTGCGGCTCGGCACCAGCCGCAATGCCGCGCTGCTCGGCCTGTCGGGCGCCCGCAGCCCCTATCCCGGCGCGCTGGGCGTCATCGAGCCGGGCGCGTTCGCCGACATGCTGGTGATCGGCGGCAACCCGCTCGAGGACATCACGCTGATCGCGGACCCGGCCAGGAACATGAAGATCATCATGAAGGACGGCCGCATCCACAAGAACACGCTGGGCGTGCCGTACCACTAGCCGGCCAGGCGAGGGGACGCGGGGGACGCGGGGACGCGAACGGACATGCAAGGCCGCGGCGCGGCGCGGATACGGGGCAGCCGAAGGGGGCGCATTGGAAAGCATCAATATTGCCATTGCCATGCTGGGCGCGGTGCTGGTGAGCGGCGCGGTGGTGCGGGTCATCCCGTGGCCGGTGCCGCTGCCGCTGCTCCAGATCGCGCTGGGTTTCCTGATCGCCGGCGTGTTCGAGCGCGGTGTCAGGCTCGACCCCGACGTCTTCTTCCTGCTGTTCCTGCCGCCGCTGCTGTTTCTCGACGGATGGCACATCCCCAAGGACATGCTGCGGCGGGACAAGCTGGGCATCTTCCAGCTTTCCGTGGTGCTGGTCGTCATGACCGTGGTCGGCGCCGGCTACGCCATCCACTGGATGATTCCGTCGATGCCGCTGGCCGTCGCGTTCGCGCTGGCCGCCATCATCTCGCCGACCGATCCGGTGGCGGTGGCCGGCATCACGCGCCGCCTGACCGTGCCGCGCCGCATCACCTCGATCCTCGAAGGCGAGGCGCTGTTCAACGACGCCAGCGGGCTGGTCGCGTTCCGCATCGCCATCGCGGCGGCGATGACCGGCGCGTTCTCGCTCTCGTCGGCGGTGATGTCGTTCCTCTGGGTGGCGGGCGCGGGGCTGGCGACCGGCGCGCTCGTCACGGCGGCCGTCATGCGGCTGCGCGACGGCTTCACGAAGCGCTTCGGCGAGGAGCCGCGCTCCGAGGTGCTGCTGAGCCTGCTGATTCCGTTCGCCGCGTATTTCCTGGCCGAGCACGTCGGCGCCTCGGGCATCCTGGCCGCCGTGGCCGCCGGCGTGACCATGAGCTACGCGGAGCTGTCGGGGCGCGTCAGCGCGTTCGCGCGCATGCAGCGCCAGGCGGTGTGGGACATGGTGCAGTTCGTCCTCAACGGGATCATGTTCGTGCTGCTCGGCGAGCAGTTGCCGCGGGTCTTCCGCGCGGCGGCGCGGACCGTGACGCAGGCCGGGGACGACCCGTGGCTGCTGCCGGTGTACGCGCTGCTGATCTGGCTCATGCTGGCGGCCCTGCGCCTGGCGTGCATCTTCGTCTCGGTCAGGCTGGCGCGGATCGTGCGCAATGCCACGCCGCCGCCCGAGGCGCGCGCCACGCCGCGCATCATGCTCGCGCTGTCGCTGGGCGGCGTGCGCGGCGCGGTGACGCTGGCCGGCGTCATGACGCTGCCGCTGCTGCTGCCCGGCGGCGACGCGTTCCCGGCGCGCGACCTTGCGATCTTCCTCGCCGCGGCCGTGATCATCATCTCGCTGGTCGGCGCGAGCATCGGCATGCCGCGCCTGCTCAAGGGCATCGAGCCGGCGCGGTCCTCGCCGCACCAGCGGCAGCGGGAATTCGCGCGGCAGGCCGCGCACCGGGCGGCGGTGAACCGCATCTCGACCATCCTCGACGCGCAGCGCGAAGAGGACTCCTCGCTGGAGGCGCGCCGCTACATGGACGTGGTCGACCAGGTGCTGGCGGGGCTGCACGAGCCGCTCGGCCATGCCGCGGAGCCGGCGGGCGACGGCCACAAGCC
>NZ_AQPL01000099.1:0-19095 GCF_000395345.1 Cupriavidus sp. WS
AAGCCGGTGCGGCGGGACGTCGAGCGGGCCATGCGGCGGGCCGCGATCGAGGCATCGCGCGAAGCCATCTACAAGCTCGCGCGCGAGCGCGAAATCTCGGACGAGGTGGCGCGCGACATGGTCCGGCTGCTGGACCTGGAGGAAGTGCGGCTGGCCTGACCCGCGCCGGCGCGGGCGGGGTGCGCGGTGTCGGTTGCGCGGTATCAGTCCAGCGAGAAATCGTAGTCGCGCTCGACCCGGCAGATGCGGGTCTTGTAGGCCGCGTACCAGCGCTCGCGGCCGAGCCGCTGCGCCATCAGGTGCGCGGCGTCGCGCTTCCACGCCGCGATCGCTTCGAGGCTTTCCCAGTAGGACACCGTGATGCCGATGTCCTCGCGCGCCGACTCGACGCCGAGAAAGCCGGGCTGCCGCGACGCGGAGGCTTCCATCGCCTCGGCCATCGCGCCGTAGCCGTCGTCGGCCCCGGTGCGGATGGAGGTGAAGATCACGGCGTAATAAGGGGTGGCGCGGGTGTCGGCAATGGGCATCGGGGGCCTCTCGTCGCGTGGGAAGGGGACTGGCCGGCCATCTTACCAAGGCCCCGCCGGGCCGGGTGCCGTCGGCCCATTCGTCGGCCGACGCATCGGCCTACGTGTCGGCCCGGTGCGCCATGAAATCGCGCGGCGCCTGTCCCAGCGCGCGCCGGAACATGGTGGAGAACGCGCCGGCATTGGCGTAGCCGGTCTCGGCCGCGACGTGCCCGAGCGGCTTGCCGCGGCTCATCAGGTCCACCGCGTGGGCCAGCCGCAACTGCTGGCGCCAGGCGGCGAAGCTGGTGTGCAGTTCGGTGCGGAACAGGCGCGCCAGCGTGCGCTCGCTGGCGCCCGTGCGCGCCGCCCACTGCGCCAGGCTCAGGGCCGAGCCGGGCGCTTCCATCAGCGCGTCGCACAGCGCCTTGAGGCGGCGGTCGGCCGGCAGCGCCAGCCCGGGCCACAGCGCGGGCGCCGCGCGCAGCTCCTCGATCAGCAGCTCGGCGCTCAACTGCCGCCGGCGCGGCGACAGGTCCGCTGCGCCGGCGAGGGCGACCAGCAGCTGCCGCATCAGCGCCGACACCTCCAGCACCGTGCAGCTCGCAAGCGACAGCGGCGCCGCGGCCGGCAGCACGTAGCAGGCATGCAGCGCGGCATCGCCGAGCGTGACGGTCTCATGCTCCACGTCCGGCGGGATCCACACCGCGCGCATGGGCGGCACCACCCAGGTGGTGTCCCCGGCCGTCACCCGCATGCTGCCGCGCAGCGGCAGCGTGACCTGTCCCCATGCGTGGCGGTGGCGGCGGATGATGGCGTTGGGCGGCGGCAGGCGCAGGTGCACGACGACCGGCTGCGCGGTGGTCGGTTCGGTCAGCGGGATGGGCTGGTAGGTGGTGCGCGTCATCGGCGGGTGTCTCGTCGCGGGGATTCCCGGGGCAGATCCTGCACCGGGTCCGGCGTGATTTTCGGTGCGAATTCCGGTGCGATTGCCGGCGGTGGCTGGAATTCGTAAGAAGTTGCCCGGAAAGTGTAACTCCGCCAAACGCGCGCGGCCTAGCATGACCGGCATGCCAAGGCGCCACGGAGCCCGCCCCATGAGCAACACCATCAGCAACACCATCAGCAACACCAGTCCGGCCACCGCCACGGCCCGGCCCGCGGCCAGCCCGCCGCCCGCCGGCAAGCTTTCCGACAGCGCGCGCGCCGCCGCGGTCATCGCCGTGTGCGTGGCCGCCGTGTGGCTGGCGGGGCGCGCCGCCGGCCTGCCGGCCCCGCTGGTGACGGCCGCGGCGCTGGTGGCGTCCACCGTGTGCTGCTGGGCACTCGGCGTGCTGCCGGAGCCCGTCACCACGCTGCTGTTCTTCCTGTGCGCGGTGCTGCTGCACGTGGCGCCGCCCGCGGTGGCGTTCTCCGGCTTCGCCTCCACCGCGTGGTGGCTGATGTTCGGCGGCGCAGTGACCGGCGTGGCCTTGCGCCACACCGGGCTGGCGCAGCGCCTGGCGGCCATCGTCTTTCGCGGGCGCACGGGCAGCTACCGGCAGGTGATCGCCACCGTGGCGCTGAGCGCGGTCGGCCTGGCTTTCCTGATGCCGTCGACCACCGGGCGCGTGCTGCTGCTGATGCCCATCGTGCTGGCGCTGGCGGACCGCCTCGGCTACGCGCCCGGCTCGAACGGGCGCATCGGCATGGTGCTGACGGTGGCGCTGGCCAGCTACATGCCGCCCACCACCATCCTGCCGGCCAACATTCCCAACAGCGTGCTGCTCGGCGCGGCCGGCTCGCTGTATGGCATCAACCTGAGCTACGGCAGCTATCTGCTGCTGCATTTCCCCATCCTCGGCGCGCTCAAGACCGTGCTGCTGGTGTGGCTGGTGTGCCGGCTGTTCCCGGAAGCGGGGCGTCCCGCCGCGCCGCCGCCGCAGGACGCGGGCGCGCCGGGCCGGCAGGAAACCGTGCTGGCGGCGATCCTGGCGCTGGCCGTGGCCGGCTTCGCCACCGACGCGCTGCACGGCATCTCGCCGGCGTGGATCTCGCTGGCGGCCTGCATCGTGTGCCTGCTGCCCGGCGTGGGGCTGGTGTCGCCGCGCATGCTGGCCGAGCAGGTGCACCTGACGCCGCTGATCTACGTGGCCGGCTTCCTCGGCCTGGGCGCGGTGGTGGAGTCGACCGGGCTGGGCCTGGCGATCAGCAGGGCGTTGTTGCAATGGCTGCCGCTGGCGCCGGGGCACGACGCCGCCAACGTGGCGGCGCTCGGCGCGATGGGCGCCGCCCTGGGGCTGGTGGCCACGCTGCCCGCGCTGCCCGCCGTGCTCACGCCGCTGGCCGGGGAGCTGGCGCAGGCCACCGGCCTGCCGCTGGAAAGCGTGCTGATGCTGCAGGTGCCGGTGTTCTCCACGGTGTTCTTCCCGTACCAGTCGCCGCCCATCGTGATCGCCATGCAGCTCGGCGGCGTGGGGCTGCGCGCCGGCAGCCGGCTGTGCCTGGCGCTGGCCGCGCCGACCCTGCTGGTGCTGCTGCCGCTGGACTACTTCTGGTGGCGCCTGCTCGGCTACCTGCCCTGAGCGCGGCGATGGCCTGCAAGCTCGGGCCATCTGAGGCATGATCTCGACCTTCGATCCGTGGCTCGCCCGACTGCGGGACCGGCCCGGCTCAACCGTAGGAATGCAATCGACATGACGACAAGAGCGGACTGCGCCGCGGCAACGCAAGCCGGCCCGGTGGGCGGCGCCAGCTGGATGACGCTGCTGCTGGCCACGGCCTGCGGGCTGATCGTGGCCAACCTGTATTACGCCCAGCCGCTGATCGGCCCGATCGGCCACGCGCTGGGGCTGTCGCCGCAGGCCGCCGGGCTGATCGTGACGCTGATCCAGGCCGGCTACGGCCTGGGCCTGCTGCTGATCGTGCCGCTGGGCGACATCATCGAGAACCGCCGCCTGATCTGCACGCTGCTGGCGGCCAGCGCGGTGGCGATGGCGGTCGCGGCGCTGGCCGGCCACGCCAGCGTGTTCCTGGCCGCGGCCGTGTGCATCGGGCTGAGCTCGGTGGCGGCGCAGGTGCTGGTGCCGTTTGCGGCGCACCTGGCGCCCGAGCACGTGCGCGGCCGGGTGGTGGGCAACGTGATGAGCGGGCTGATGCTCGGCATCATGCTGGCGCGGCCGGTCTCCAGCCTGGTCACCGACCTGTTCGGCTGGCACGCCATCTTCGCCGGCTCGGCGGTCGGCATGGCCGTGCTGACCGCCGTGCTGGCGCGGCTGCTGCCCGACCGCCGCCCGGTGCCGGTGCGCTACGGCGCCTTGCTGGCATCGATGTGGGAACTGCTGCGCACCCAGCCCGTGCTGCGCCGGCGCGCGGCCTACCAGGCCTGCATGTTCGGCGCCTTCAGCCTGTTCTGGACCACCGTGCCGCTGTGGCTGGCGGGACCGGAGTTCGGCCTGAGCCAGAAGGGCATCGCCCTGTTCGCGCTGGCCGGCGTGGCCGGCGCCGTGGCCGCGCCTATCGCCGGGCGCCTGGCCGACCGCGGCCTGGGCCGCCCCACCACCGCGCTGGCGATGGCGCTGGCGGCCGGCGCCTTCCTGCTGGGCATGGCCGGCACACCCGGCTCGATGCCGGCGCTGGCCGCGCTCACCATCGCCGCCATCACGCTCGACTTCGGCGTGGCGGCCAACCTCGTGGTCGGCCAGCGCGCCATCTTCTCGCTCGGCGGCGCCATCCGCGGGCGGCTCAACGGCGTCTTCATGGCGATCTTCTTCGCCGGCGGCGCCATCGCCTCCGCGCTGGGGGCCTGGGCCTTCGCCCACGGCGGCTGGATGCTGACCAGCTGGATCGGGTTCGGGCTGCCGGTGCTGGCGGGGCTGTATTTCGCGACGGAGCGGCGGCCGGCAGCGGCACACCGCTGAGCCGGGGCCGGATTGGTCCCGGATTGGTCCCGGATTGTCCGGACTGCCGCGGAATGGGCGAGGGTAGGCGCTGACTTCGTGATGGCGCCGGCGCTTTCCCGGTGCCTTCCTTTGCCCGCGCGGGGAGGGAAACAGCAAGTGGCGAGCTGATCTTGTCGAGCGCGCGAGGCCGGCCCCAAGCCGGCCTTTTTTGTTGTCCGCAGAAATTCCCCACTTTCCTGTCAACGGGAACTATTACTGTTCGTTACGAAATATTACGGGCCGGATACATTTGCCTGGCCTCCCGTCCGTCGGGAGACCTGCCGTCTCGTAAACATCGTGTCAGATGCCGCGGACAGACAAGACCGGTTACCGGCTTAGCTGCGGAACAGGGGAGCTTCAAGCCGTGCAGGGACCAGTGTCGAGCCTTCAATGGCTCTCGGCAATCCACGCCCGTGGTTTATTCCGTGACTTCGGGCCGTTTTTCTACTTTCGCTATCTGGCGACATTGAGCGCGCTGGCGGTGTTCTGTTATCCGCAATATGGCGCGCGCTCGCGTCTCAAGCGCCTGAAACTGTTCTGCCGCTCGGCGTTCCGCTTCGCGGCGGTGCGCGCCTGGCTGCAGGCGGTGGATGCCTGCGCGCTGATGCGGTGCGTGGCGGTGGCCAGGCCGGCGCTGCTGGAGCGCCCGTACCGCCCGCTGGGTGTGTCCGGGCTGGGCTTCCGCGCGCGCATGGACACGGTGCTGGACCACTATCGCACCCTGCGCGCGCTGGTGCCGATGGCGCTGTGCGAGCGCATCTACGTGCATGGCGGGCTGGCCTGCGCGTTTGGCGAGGGGCGCTATGCGCTGCGCCTGGCCGACTCGGGGCCCAACCCCAAGGAAGGCGAACTGGCCTTCTACTGGCAGGACACCGCCAGCGGCACCTGCCTGAGCCAGCTCAGCTTCTACCTCCGGCAGGGCAAGGATGGCGCGGAGATCTTCGTCGGCGGCCTGCAGGGCCCGATGGGCGAGCACAGCCGCGACCTGATCCGCGAATCGACCAAGGCCTGCGACGGCCTGCGCCCCAAGGACACGGTCATGGCAGCGCTGCTTGCCCTGGCGGCGGCGCTCGGCGCGCGCCGCATCGTGGGGGTATCCCGGCGCAACCACGTCGGACGCCAGCGCCATACGCCGCGCGCGATCCTGTGCGACTACGAAAGCTTCTGGGCGGAGTACGGCGGCGTGCCGCTCGGCTGCGGCAACATCGGCATGCCGGTCGACCAGCCGCGCCGCGACGTGATGGAACTGCCCTCCAGGAAGCGCGCCGCCTATCGTCGCAAGCAGGCGCAGGCCGACGGCATCCAGGCGGCCGTGCAAGGCTGGCTGACCGCACCCGATGCCATGCCGGCCACCATGCATGCGCCGGCCCTGATGCAGGTCAGGCCGCCGGAAGGCTCGTCGCCGATGGCGGCCTGAAGGCGGCATCAGGACGGCATGCTGCGAGGCGGCGCCGCGCCGCATGCCACCAGGACGAGCGCAAAGCGCGGGAATTCTCCCGCGCTTTTTTTCGCGTCCGGCGCGGGTCCGCTAGTTAACCCTAGTAGTCTAGGTTTGTAGACCTTACTAAAGTAGCTCGCTTGCAGCCAGGCTGCGCCCGCCGCTCGCGCGGCTTGCCGAGCTTTCCGCCGCTCCTTTCGCCGCTCCTCCCGCCGAACATGCAGAACTCCGCGCTGCCCCCAGCCTTTGCCGCCTCCGGCGATCTGCTTTCGCGCAGCCGTCAGCCCGTCTACCTCCAGCTCGCCACCATCTTCCGCCGCCATATCGAGAGCGGCGAGTGGCGGCCCGGCGAGCGCATTCCCTCGCTCGAACAGCTTTGCCGCGAATTCGGCGTGGCGCGCATGACGATGCACAACGCGCTGACCCTGCTGGACGAGGAAGGCCTGCTGATCCGCGAGCGCGGCCGCGGCACCTTCGTCAAGGCCGGCTGCCGCGAGCGCCGCCCGCTGACGCTGCCGGTCAGCTGGGATCAGGCCGTGGCGGTGGGCGAGCGGCTCGGCACCGAGGCGCTCGGCGAATCCGACGGCCTGGTGCCGCTGCCCGATGAGCTCGGCCTGCCGTGCAGCGCCGCGCGCGCGCCGGGCTACCGCTTCCTGCGCCGCCTGCACCACATCGAGCACAAGCCGTTCGCGCTGAGCGAGGTGTACATCGAGGCCGGCGTGTTCGCGCGCGAGCCGGAGGCGTTCCGCCAGGGCGCCTCGGTGCCGGTGCTGGACCGCTTCCCGCAGCTCAAGGTCACGGCCGCCCGCCAGCGCCTGTCCGTCATTGCCGCCGGCGCGGAAACCGCGGCCCGGCTGGCGCTGCCGGTCGGCGCGCCGGTGGCCGAGCTGCGCCGCCATGCCTGCGTGGACGGCGTGATCGTCTATTACGCGCGCATCGAATTCCCGAGCGAGTTCGTCTGCCTCGACTTCGACCTGCTCGCGCCCGGCGCGGGCGCCGTCCCCGCTTATCCGCCACGTCCGGCCGCGCAGCCGTGACCGCGGCGGCCGTCCCGATTCAGCACCCTCATCCTGCAACCCAACCGGAAACCAAGCCAATGCAGACAACCGAGCGCAACCAGCCGAACCACGCAGACAACGGGCAGGGCGAACTGAACGGCGCCGAAAGCCTGGTCAAGACGCTGCTGGCGTGCGGCGTGGATACTTGTTTTGCCAATCCCGGCACCAGCGAAATGCACTTCGTGGCCGCGCTCGACCGCATCCCCGGCATGCGCTGCGTGCTCGGCCTGTTCGAAGGCGTGGTGACAGGCGCGGCCGACGGCTACGCGCGCATGGCCGACAAGCCCGCGGCCACGCTGCTGCACTGCGGCCCGGGCCTGGCCAACGGGCTGGCCAACCTGCACAACGCGCGCCGCGCGCAGACGCCGGTGGTCAACATCGTCGGCGACCAGGCCACCTACCACCGCCCGTTCGACGCGCCGCTGACCGCCGACACCGAAGGCTGGGCGCGCCCGGTCTCGGTCTGGACCCGCACCGCCACGCATGCCGCCTCGGTCGGCGCCGATGCCGCCGCCGCGGTGCAGGCCGCGCTCGGCGCGCCGGGCGGCGTGGCCAGCCTGATCCTGCCCTCCGACGTGTGCTGGGACGCCGGCGGCAAGGTCGCCGCGCCGCTGCCGCCGCTGCCGGTGCCCAAGGTCTCGCCCGACGCCGTGCAGCAGGCCGCGCGCGTGCTGCGCTCCGGCCAGCCCACGCTGATCGTGCTGGCCGGCGCCGCGCTGCGCGAAGCGCCGCTGGCCGACGCACACCGCATCGCCGCCGCCACCGACGCGCGCCTGATCACGCCGATGTCCAACGCGCGCGTGTCGCGCGGCCGCGGCCGCTTCAACGTCGACCGCGTGCCGTACTCCGGCGACGTGGCGCGCGCCAAGCTGGCCGGCATCCGCAACGTCATCCTGGTCGGCGCGCCGCCGCCCGTGACCTTCTTCGCCTATCCCGGCAAGTCGCCGCGCCCGTACCCGGAAGACGCCGACGTGCTCGTGCTCGCCCGCCCCGAGCAGGACCTCGCCGAAGCGCTCGCGCGCCTGGCCGACGAACTCGGCGCGCCCGCCGTCGCGCTGCCGGCCTCCGCTGCGTCGCACGAAGTCGCCAAGGGCGCCGTGACCTCCGAAGCCGTGGCGCAGACGCTGACCGCGCTGCTGCCCGAGCAGGCCATCGTGGTGGAAGAAAGCGTGAGCTTCGGCCGCGCCTTCTATCCCGGCACCGTGCACGCCGCGCCGCACGACTGGCTGCAGCTCACCGGCGGCGCCATCGGCGACGGCCTGCCGCTGGCCACCGGCGCCGCCGTCGCCGCGCCCGGCCGCCGCGTGGTCGCGCTGCAGGCCGACGGCTCCGGCATGTACACGCTGCAATCGCTGTGGACGATGGCACGCGAAAAGCTCGACGTGACCGTGGTGGTGCTGGCCAACCGCAAATACGCGATCCTGCTCGGCGAACTCGCCGGCGTCGGCGCCAATCCCGGCAAGACCGCGCTCGACATGCTCGACATCGGCAACCCCGATCTCGACTGGGTGAAGCTGGCCAACGGCATGGGGGTGGAAGGCGCGCGCGCGGTGGATATGGAGGGGTTTGCGGCGCTGTTCGCGGCGGCCAATGCGAAGGCGGGGCCGTTCTTGATTGAGTTGGTGATTTGAGCTGTTAGCCGGCGCGCCCGATGGGGAATCCGTTGGAACAGGCATATCGTGGACTGGCCACCGTGCGGTATCGGGCCAGCCACGGCAGGCAATCGCGAAGATGGATTGTTCCAGGGAATCCGTCATGTCTTGCCACGCTGCGTTCCCGGCAGCGTGCCGGCAGAAGTATCGGATGTGATTGGATGTATTATTGGCGGCAATGATCGTCAACAGGCTGCGGCATAAAGGAAGCAGGAAGAGAAACATCCCAATGCCGCATCACCTTTCCAGTACATCGTCGACTACCACCTTGCCACTTCCTGATCGACGGGGTGGTGCTGTGGATCCAACACGTATCCTCGGTTTCGATGAAGGCCTTCCGCTTGGTTGCCGATGCGTCGGTGAGCGGCGAGAGGTCATTCGTTAGCGGAATTTGAGAAGGGAACATCCGCCGATGCTGAACCATCTTCATATCAAGAACTTCAAAGCCTGGAAAGACACGGGTCCGATTCGTCTGGCGCCATTGACGGTGATTTTCGGCGCCAACAGCGCGGGCAAAAGCAGCCTCGGGCACTTGTTGCTGGCTCTGCAGCAAACGGCGCGCTCGACAGATCGAAAACGGGCTCTGCATCTGGGAGATACCTCCTCACTCATCGATCTGGGCACCTTCGCAGACTGCCTGCACGGCCATGACTTGACGCAGTCACTGGAGTTCGAGATCGGCTGGTCTTTGCCCAGGGCGCTGGAGGTGCGCGATCCACTGCAAGCCGCGGTGCGTTACCAGGGCGACCATATGCGGCTGGCGGTGGAACTGGTTGCCGGCAAGTCCGCCCAGCCCGAGGTGCAGGCACTGAGTTATGTACTGGGCTCGGATGCGGAAGACGTTCTCGATGTGTCGCTGCGGCGAGATGACAAGCGGAAATTCACGCTGTCATCGCAGCGCTACGGGTTCAAGATGGCCGACGGCCGCAAATGGCCTCTCGAGGAGCCGGAGAAGTTCTATCGCCTGTCGGACGTCAGCAATGCGCGCTTCAAGAACGCGGGCTTCCTGGCGGACTTCGCGCTGGCCACCGAGGCCATGCTGGATAGCCTGTCCTATCTGGGGCCTCTGCGCAATCATCCCCAGCGGATCTATCAGTGGTCGGGAGATACGCCTTCGAGCGTGGGGCAGATGGGCGAGTACGCCATCGCGGCAATCCTGGCGGCACAGAGCGAAGGGCGCATGCTCAACCGTGGCCCGAAGCGGGCCAAGCAGGGATTTGCCACGTTCATTGCCGCCTGGCTGAAAGACCTGGGCGTGATACATGATTTTTCCGTCAAGCCCGTGGCAGAAGGGCGCAAGGAATACGAAGTCCTGGTCAGGACGCATGCCAAGGCGCCGGAGGTCAAGATCACCGATGTCGGGTTCGGCGTGTCGCAGGTGCTTCCGGCTTTGGTGCAGGCTTTCTATTGCCCGCCGAACTCCACGGTGTGGATGGAGCAGCCCGAGATTCATCTGCACCCGCAGGTGCAGGCCGAACTGGCGGACGTATTCATTTCGGCCACGCAGGCGCGTGAAAACGGCAGGGCGCGTCATGTTCAACTGATCGTGGAAAGCCACTCCGAGCATTTCCTCAACCGCCTGCAGCGCCGCGTGGCCGAGGGCGCCGTTGCACCCGAGGACGTGGCGGTGTACTTCTGCCGTCGTGCCGGCGCCGCCACCGAACTGGAGCCGCTGAAGTTGAACATGTTCGGCGAAATCGAGAACTGGCCGGAGCACTTCTTCGGCGACGAGATGGCCGACATCGCGGGCCGCACCCTGGCAGCGATGCAGCGCAGGCGTGAGTTGGACCAGAAGGACAGGGCAGAATGAAGGCTGTCATCGATACCAATGTCCTGCTGGTTGCGAATGGGCAGCATGCCGACGTGTCGGCCGATTGTGTCATCGAGTGCGTGCGGCGTCTGCAGGCCGTGCAGCAGGGTGGCGTGGCGGTGATCGACGATGGCTACAGGATACTTGGCGAGTATCTGCACAAGACCAGCGTCAATCCACCAAAGGGGGTTGGCGATGTGTTCCTGAAGTGGCTGTTGCGAGAAGCGGGCAACGCCGCGCGCGTAGAGCAGGTATCGCTGACGGAGACGGCGGCTGACCGCTTCGCCGAATTTCCCGATCCGGTCCTGGAACCGCATTTCGATGCCCCTGACCGGAAGTTCGCCGCCGTGGCCCATGCTCACCCCGGCAAACCTCCGGTATGGCAGGCGGCTGACTGCAAATGGCTGGACTGGTGGCCGGCATTGCGGGCTCAAGGCGTTGAGGTGGAGTTTCTCTGCCCGGCCGATGCCTGCAGGTTCTATGGCAGGAAATTTCCCGGCAAACCTGGTCCGGCATTGCCTGGTGGCAACTCGTGACAGCGTTCTTCCGTTTCCCCCATACGCCGCATCTGGCCTGGCTCGGTCGGGGAGAGCCCCGCGACGACAAGGTGCTGTCGCTCACCGAAGCCAGGGACTTGCTGGATGGCGATGTCGTCGTCGAAGAAAAGCTTGATGGTGCCAACCTGGGTTTTTCGTTGTCCCCGGAGGGCCGGCTGCTTGCCCAGAATCGCGGCCAGTATCTGATCGAGCCGCATGCAGGCCAGTTCGCGCGCCTGCCCGCATGGCTGTCCGTGCACGCCGATGCGCTGCTGGGCGGTCTGGAACCCGAACTGATGCTGTTCGGTGAGTGGTGTGCCGCCCGGCATTCGCTGGACTACAGCGCACTGCCCGACTGGTTCTTGCTGTTCGACGTGTATGACCGCGCCGCGAACCGGTTCTGGAGCACGGCGCGTCGCAATGCGTTGGCGCAGTCGGTGGGGCTGAGCACGGTCCCACTGATCCGGCAAGGTCGCACGTCCCTGAGCGAGTTGAAGCAGGTGGTGGGCAACACGCCAAGTCACTATCGCGCCGGGCCGCTGGAAGGTGTGGTGGTGCGCCGCGAATCGGCTGATTGGTGCGAAGCGCGCGCCAAGCTGGTCAGGCCGGACTTCACGCAGACCATCGATACCCACTGGCGCAAGCGTGCCATCGAATGGAACAGGATAGATAGCCTGGCCGGCACGAAGGCGTGAATCCGCTGCGGCGCGCGCCAGCCGGCAAGGCCGGCAGAACGGCGCGCGGCTGCGGACAAGTGCAAGTGGCGCCTGCCGGGCCGCGCGACGATGCCAGGATCGTCTTGAGACGACCCCTACCCCACCATCACCTCCCCATACCGCTGCACATGAAAATCGCTATCTCCCAGCAGCGGGTCGATCATCGTCAGCCGCTTGAAGTAGTCCCCCACCTCGAGTTCGTCCGTCATCCCCATCCCGCCGTGTAGCTGCACCGCCTGCTGGCCGACGAAGCGGCCGGCCCTGGCGACCACCACCTTGGCGCCGCTGAGCATGCGGCGGCGCTGCGCGGGGTCGGTTTCGTCCAGCGCCTGGGCGGCGACGTAGGCCATCGACAGCGCCAGTTCCTTCTGCACCAGCATGTCGGCCATGCGGTGCTGCAGCGCCTGGAACGCGGCCAGCGGCTTGCCGAACTGCTGGCGCGTGCGCAGGTATTCGCCGGTGATCTCGATCAGCCGTTCCATTGCGCCGGCGGCTTCGGCGCACAGCGCGGCGATGCCGTGGTCGATGCCGTGCGTGAGCGCGGCCAGGCCGTTGCCTTCGCTGCCGACCAGCGCGGCGGCGTCGACCGTGGCGTCGTGCAGCGTGATGTCGGCGGCGCGCAGGCCGTCCATCGTGGGATAGCCGTGCACGCTCAGGCCGGGCGTGTCCCCGGGCACCAGGAACAGCGACAGTTCGTTGCTGCCGGCGAGGCGCGCGCTGACCAGGAAGGCGTCGGCGGCTTCGCCGTGCCAGGCGAGGGTCTTGGTGCCGTTGAGCTGGTAGCCGTCGTCCTTGCGCTCG
This sequence comes from Cupriavidus sp. WS, assembly GCF_000395345.1. Classification (NCBI taxonomy): domain Bacteria; kingdom Pseudomonadati; phylum Pseudomonadota; class Betaproteobacteria; order Burkholderiales; family Burkholderiaceae; genus Cupriavidus; species Cupriavidus sp. WS. The sequence goes on from NZ_AQPL01000099.1 coordinate 12,438, forward strand.
GCCGCCGCGCGCGCGCTTTCGGCGCGGTAGCGGGTGGTGGGCTCGAGGTAGGCGAGGGTGACGATGCGCTCGCCGCCGGCGATGGCGGGCAGCCATGCTTGCTTCTGCGCCGCGCTGCCGTAGGCGCTCAGCACGGCGGTGGAGATGACCGCGGCGGGCGTGACCGGCTCGAGCACGAGGCCGCGGCCGAGTTCGCGCTGCACCACCAGCTGGCTGGCGGCGCTTTCGCCGAAGCCGCCGTATTCGGCGGGCACGGTCAGGCCGAGCACGCCCATCTCGGCGAGCTGGGCCCACGCGGCGCGGTCGAGGCTGTTGCCGCCGCGCGCGCTGGCGCGGCGCCGGGCGAAGGTGTATTCGGTGTCGATGAAGCGGCGCAGGCTGTCGGCCAGCATCTGCTGTTCTTCGCTGTAGTTGAAGTCCATGACTGTGCTTGTTCCTTCCGTCCCGGCGTTCAGAAACCCAGGATCATCTTGGAGATGATGTTCTTCTGCACTTCGGTGGCGCCGCCGTAGATGGAGGTCTTGCGCATGTCGAAGTAGGTGGAGGCCGCGGGCGCGGCCCAGGCCGGCGCGTGCGTCGGCAGGTCGGCGGGCGTCTCGCCGGCCTCGAGCCAGCGCGGCGAATACGGCCAGGCGCCGGGGCCGGCCACTTCCATCTGCAGCATGGCCAGGTCCTGCTGGATCTCGGAGCCGCGGATCTTGACGATGGAGGCCTCGGGGCCGGGCTGGCCGGCGGACTGCGTAGCCACGCGCAGCAGCAGCATTTCCAGCGCCATGATGTCCATCTCGATTCGCGCGATCTTGTCGCGCATGCGCACGTCGTCGATCAGCGGGCGGCCGGCGCCGTCGGTGGCCTGCGCGGCGTAGTGCTTGAGCTGGCGCAGTTCGCGGTTGCAGTGGCCGATGCCGGCGATGCCGGTGCGCTCGTGGCCGAGCAGGTACTTGGCGTAGGTCCAGCCGCGGTTCTCTTCGCCGAGCAGGTTGGCCGCCGGCACTTCCACGTCCTCGAACCACACTTCGTTGACGTCGTGGCCGCCGTCGAGCGTGACGATCGGGCGCACCGTCACGCCGGGCGTCTTCATGTCGATCAGCAGCATGGAGATGCCTTCCTGCGCCTTGGCCTCGGTGTCGGTGCGCACCAGGCAGAAGATCCAGTCGGCGAAATGCGCCATCGTGGTCCAGGTCTTCTGGCCGTTGACGATGTAGCGGTCGCCGTGGCGCACCGCGCGCGTCTTGAGCGAGGCCAGGTCCGAGCCGGAGCCCGGTTCCGAATAGCCCTGGCACCAGAAATCTTCCACCGTGGGGATGCGCGGCAGGAAGCGTTCCTGGTGCTCGGGGCTGGCGTACTTCATCAGCACCGGGCCGATCATGGTCAGGCCGAACGGCAGCAGGCGCGGCGCGCCGGCGCGGAAGGTCTCGATCTCGAAGATCAGGCGCTGCAGCGGCGTCCAGCCGGTGCCGCCCCATTGCTTCGGCCATGTCGGCGCGCCCCAGCCGTGCGCGTGCAGCACGCGGTGCCAGCGCACGTAGTCGTCCTTCTCCACGCGCTGGTGGGCCAGTACCTTGTCGCGGATGTCCGCCGGCAGGCTGGCCTGCACGAAGGTCCGAACCTCTTCGCGGAACGACTGCTCCGCGGCGTTGAAACGCAAATCCATCTGCTTGTCCCCTCGGTTGGGAAGGCTGGCCGCGTCGCGGCGGCGGCATGCCGGCGCAACGCGGCTGCCTCCACGATACGGTGAGACGATTCTATGTGCGGCGCGTGGTTCGGAGTTTCCGCAATGGCAAAGCCGCACTTCGGCAGGCACAAAGCGTTGTGCGGCTGTTGTCCCCGCATTCCTGACAAGGGTTTCCCCCAGTGCGCGGATGGCGGAGCATGCCATTCACGCCAGCCTGAAGGCGGCCTTAGCCAAATCCAAATGGCGTGCCCGCGGCGGCTGGCCCAAACTGGCGCCGTGCCATCGCAGCACAAAACAGAAATCACGCCGAGGAGACAGGCGCATGTCACGCTGGACCCAACGATGCACCAGGCTGCTCGCGCTATGCGGCGGACTGCTGGCCGCCGCGAGCGCGTTCGCGGCTTATCCCGACAAGCCGGTGCGGCTGGTCGTGCCCTTTCCGCCGGGCGGCGCCACCGACCTGCTGGCGCGCGAGATCAGCCATGCGCTGTCGGTGCGGCTGGGCCAGCCGGTGGTGATCGAGAACCGGCCCGGCGCGGGCGGCAATATCGCCGCGGTGTCGGTGGCGCGCGCGCCGGCCGATGGCTACACGCTGTTCTTCGGCACCTTCGGCTCGCTGGCCGTCAACAAGAGCCTGTACGACAAGCCGGGCTACGACCCGCTCAAGGATTTCGCGCCGGTGGCGTCGGTGGCCTACCTGCCCAACGTGCTGGTGGTGCACCCGTCGGTGCCCGCGCGCAACGTGGCCGAACTGATCGCGCTGGCCAAGCGCGAGCCCGGCAAGCTGAGCTACGGCTCGTTCGGCAACGGCTCGTCCTCGCACCTGGCGGGCGAGCTGTTTACCCACATGGCGGGCGTGCGCATCGACCACGTGCCGTACAAGGGCAGCGCGCCGGCCATGACCGACCTGATCGGCGGGCGCCTGACCATGATGTTCGACAGCATTTCCACGGCGCTGCCCTACGTGCGCGACGGCCGCGTGCGCGCGCTCGGCGTGACCACCGCGAAGGCGTCGGACCAGTTGCCCGGCGTGCCCACGCTGGCCGCCGCGGGCGTGCCCGGCTACGAGCTGACCGCGTGGTTCGGCGTGGCCGCGCCGGCCAACACGCCGCCGGCGGTGGTCGACCGCCTCAATGCCGAGATCGTGGCCGCGCTGGCGCAGCCCGAGCTGGCCGCGCGGCTGGCGGCGCAGGGCACGGTGCCGTTCCCGTCCACGCCGGCGCAGTTCGGCGCCTACATGCGCAGCCAGTACCAGAAGTGGGACGGGCTGATCAAGTCGGCCGGCATCCACCTGGACCAGTAGCTTTGCCCGTGGCCGGCGCTTCGCGGCGCCGGCTTCTTCCTGTCAGCGTCATCCGCATTACATCGCCCGCATCATGCCTTCCTTCCGCCCTGAGTTCATCCACGACATCCCCAAGCACTGGGCCGAGCGCGCGCCCGACGCACCCTGCCTGCACCTGGCCGGCGGGATCCTGAGCTACGGCGCGCTGTGGCAGCGCATCGCCGCCGCGCGCGACTGGCTGGCCGCGCGCGGCGTGGGCCAGGGCGACCGCGTGATGGTGGTGGGCGAGAACTGCACCGAGATGGTGGTCATGCTGTTTGCGTGCAGCACGCTGCATGCGTGGCCGATCCAGGTCAACGCGCGGCTCTCGCCGCGCGAGATCGACGGCATCCGCGCGCATGCGGAGCCGCTGCTGACCTTCTTCACCAGCAACGTGTCCGACGTGGCCGCCGCGCACGCGGCCCGCCTCGGCGCGCAGCCGTCGGACTGCGCCGCGCTCGACCCGAACTTCGCGGTGCTGCGCGCGGAGCACGCGCCGCAGCGCGTGGACGCCGCCGAGGCGCGCGACATCGCCACGCTGATCTATACCTCGGGCACCACCGGCGCGCCCAAGGGCGTGATGGTGCCGCACGCGGGCCTGACGGTGTTCGCGCGCATCTCCGCCACCTCGCGCGACCTCGGCCCGGACGACATCGCCTACGGTGCGCTGCCGCTGTCGCATATCTTCGGCATCGCCACGGTGCTGATGGCCACGCTCTATGCCGGCGCCAGCCTGGTGATGCGCCCGCGCTTCGACGCGGCCGACGTGTTCGCGGCGCTGCGCTCGCCCGGCCTCACCATGCTGCAGGGCGTGCCGACCATGTTCACGCGCATCATGGCGCTGGCGCGCGAGATGACCGCGCGCACCGGCCAGACCGGCGCCACGGCCTTCCCGCGCCTGCGCTACCTGTACACCGGCGGCGCGCCGCTGGACCCCACGCTCAAGCGCGACACCGAGACGTGGTTCGGCCAGCCGCTGCACCACGGCTACGGCATCACGGAGTACGCCGGCTCGCTGTTCATCACGCGCAAGGACGCGCCGCGCGCGGACTGCTCGGCCGGCTACATCGTCGAAGGCGTGGAGATCGCCATCACCGACGAGCAGGGCCAGCCGATGCCGCCCGGCGAGCGCGGCCAGATCCGCGTGCGCGGGCCCGGCGTGATGCGCGGCTATTTCCGCAACGCCGGGCAGACCGCCGAGGCGCTGCTGCCTGGCGGCTGGCTCAACACCGGCGACCTGGGCTATCTCGACGCGGACGGCGCGCTGTTCATCGTCGGCCGCTCGAAGGACCTGATCATCCGCTCGGGCTTCAACGTCTATCCGATCGAGGTGGAGTCGGTCATCAATGCCTTCCCCGGCGTGCGCCAGTCCGCCGTGGTGGGCCGCGCCGCCGCCGACGGCAACGAGGAAGTGGTGGCCTTTATCGAAACCCAGCCCGGCACCACGCTCGACGTGCCCGCGCTGCAGGCCTACCTGCGCGAGAGCCTGGCGCCGTACAAGCGGCCCGCGCAGGTGTGCGTGATCGAGACCATTCCCACCACCGCCAGCGGCAAGCTGCTCAAGCAGCCGCTGCGCGCCCTGGTGGAGGGCAACGCGGCGGCGGCCTGAACGCGCGCCGGCGCAAACACAAGAAGGAGGAGACACGATGAAACGATGGATGATGGCCGGCCTGCTGCTGGCCGCGGCGCACGGCGTCGCCTGGGCCGACGCCTACCCGGCGCGCCCGGTCAAGCTGCTGGTGGGCTACGCGCCCGGCGGCCCGGTCGACACCGCCGCGCGCATCTACGCCGACTACCTCGGCCGCGTGCTCAAACAGCCGGTGGTGGTGGACAATCGCGCCGGCGCCAGCGGCGCCATCGCCGCGGACCTGACCGCGAAGTCTACGCCGGACGGCTACACGCTGTACTTCGTGGCCAGCCCGACCATGACCATGACGCCGCTGATCCAGAAGTCGGTGAACTTCAACCCCACCAAGGACTTCAGCTACATCGGCCTGATCACCGACTACACCAACGTCCTGCTCATCAACAAGGAATTCCCCGCCAAGGACGTGGGCGAGCTGGTGGACTACGCGCGCAAGCATCCCGAAGGCGTGAGCTTCGGCTCGGCCGGCGTGGGCGCCTCCAACCACCTGTCGGCGGAACTGCTGGCGGAGATGGGCGGCGTGAAGATGCTGCACGTGCCGTACAAGGGCAACTCGCCGGCGATGGCCGACGTGATCGGCGGCAAGGTGACGTTCATGTTCGACATCACCGGCACCGCCATCGGCTATATCCAGGGCGGCAAGGTGCGCGCGCTGGCGGTCACGTCGAAGGCCCGCAACGCCGCGCTGCCCAACGTGCCGACCATGATCGAGTCCGGCCTGAAGAACTACGACGTCACCGGCTGGTACGCGCTGGTGGGGCCGCCCAGGCTGCCCGCCGAGGTGGTGGACAAGCTGGTCAAGGCGCAGAAGGCGATCGGCGACGATCCGGCTTTCCAGCAGCGCATGACGCAGGGCGGTTACGACCTCAACATCACCGGGCCGAAGCCGCTGTCGGACCGTATCCAGAAGGAGCTGGCCTTGTGGGGCGGCGTGGTGAAGACGGCGAAGATCCAGGTGGAGTGAGGATGCGCTGAGTTTGTGTTGCTGGGAGGAAAGCGGCTCTGGTGGGCCGCTTTTTTTTTTTGCTGCCGTCTTTTATTTGGCGGGGAAGCGCGGGTTGCGGTTCGCGGTGGTGGTGACTTCGTGGCGGCGCCTGGCCCTCTCCCCCGGCCCCTCTCCCGCACGCGGGAGAGGGGCCGGGGGAGCGGGCGAGCGCCGGCGAAAGCGAAGACATTCACTCCGCAAGAAGCACCAGTTCCCGCCCCGGCACGACAGCATCACGCACCACCACGTGCCCCCCGCAAACCGCCAGGTCAGTCCGCCTTGATGCTAAGCCGTTCCACCAGCGCCTTCTCGCTGGCGATCTGCTGCATGGCGTAGCGCGTGTAGCTCGCGCTGTCGAGGTACATCAGGTCCTGGTCCTGCTGCCTGAGCGCGGCGAGGTGCTGCGGGTCCTCGGCGGCGCGTTTGAGCGCGGCTTCGAGGATGCGCACCACGTGCGGGTCCATGTCTTTCGGCCCGGCCACGCCGTACGGCGAATTGGAGACGATGTCGTAGCCGAGCTCGCGCAGCGTGGGCACGCCGAGCCAGCGCGACGAGCGCTGCGCGGTCCACAGGTTGAGCCAGCGCAGCTTGCCGGCATCCACCAGCGTGCCGGCCGAGTTGCCCGCGGCGCACAGTTGCACGTGGTTGCCCATCAGCGAGTTGATGCAGTCGGCGTCGCCCTTGAACGGCACGTGGTTGACGGCCAGGTTTTCCTTGCCGGCCAGTTCCATCATGGTGAGGTGCGGCGAGGAGAACTGGCCCGGCGAGCCGTAGCCGAGCGTGCCGGGCCGTGCGCGCGCGGCGGCGAGGAAGTCATGCCAGTCCCGCCACGGCGAATCGGCGCGCACCACCGCGCCGAAGGTATAGCCGGTGATGCGCGCGAGGTAGGTGAAGTCACGCGCCGGGTCGAAGGTGGTCTTCTGGATGAAGGGCTGGCGGAATACCGTGACCGGCATGACGGCGAGCGTGTAGCCGTCGGGCCGGGCCTGCCTGATGGCCATCGCGCCCATCGTGCCCGAGACGCCGGGCTTG
>NZ_AQPL01000100.1:0-3578 GCF_000395345.1 Cupriavidus sp. WS
GCCTGATGGCCATCGCGCCCATCGTGCCCGAGACGCCGGGCTTGTTTTCCACCATCACGTTCTGGCCGAGCGCCTGTTGCAGGGCCACGGCGAACTGGCGCGCCACCACGTCGGTGGTGCCGCCCGCCGCGTAGGGGACGATCAGCGTGACGGGCCGCGCCGGATAGGGCGGCTGGGCCCGCGCGGACGCGGCGCAGAGCACGGCGATGGCGCCGCAGGCGGCGAGGCGGCGGGCGCGCCGCCCGGCCTTTCGGGATGCATGCATAGGAAGTCTCCATTTATCGTGGTTCCCCGCTGATCCCGATGTTGTATTGGTGTGCCGCGCCGGTCAGCCTGCGTCGTCCCTCCTGTCAGGTCTCCACCTCGGCCCAGGCTTCCATCGCCTGGCCGCCAGCGTCGTCGCCGGTCCACAGCGCGATCCTGCCGGGCGTGGCGGCGTCCGGCGCGCCGCCCACGGTCACGGTGTCGTGGTGGAACAGCGGCGCCAGCCCGCGGAAGCCGAAGCGGCGCACCTTGGCCGCCGGCATCTCGCGCGCCAGCAGGTCGAGCGTGAGCACGGCCTGCAGCGGGCCGTGCACCACCAGCCCGGGATAGCCTTCCACGTCACGCACGTAGTCGTGGTCGTAGTGGATGCGGTGGCCGTTGAAGGTCAGCGCCGAGAAGCGGAACAGCATGACCGGGCCGGCCTGGAGCTGGCGCTGCCACGTCGGCGCGTGCGCCAGGCGCGGGCGCGGCGGCAGCGGCTGGCCGGGCTCGGGCATGGCGCGGTAGACCAGGTCGTGGCGCTCGGTCAGCGCGGTCTCGCCGCCGACGGTGAGCACGTGCTCCACGGTGACGAACCACAGCTCGCCGCTGCGGCCGGTCTTGTATTCGACGTTGCGCACGGTGGAGGTGCGCGTGACGGTGTCGCCCACGCGCAGCGCGCGTTTGAAGTCGAGCTCGCCGCCGGCCCACATGCGGCGCGGCAGCGGCACCGGCGGCATGAAGCCGCCCAGCGCGGGGTGGCCGTCGCGGCCGAGCTCGCGCTGTGGCGCGCGCGGCAGGAAATACAGCCAGTGCCACAGCGGCGGCAGCGGGCCGCGCACGAGCGCGTCGGCGTCGAGGTCGAGCGTGGCGGCCAGGCCGATCACGGGTTCGGGGGAAAGGGTCTCGGTGCGGCTTTCGCTGCGGCCGATCCAGGTGCGCAGGTGTTCGAGCTGGGTCATGACGGATTGGCTTGCTGGGTTTCGGGGTGGCCGGCGAGCGCGAGCAGGCGCCGGGCTTGTTCGATGACGGGGCGGTCGACCATCTTGCCGTCGACCTGCACCGCGTGGCTGCCGCTGGCGGTGGCGGCCAGCACGCGCCGCGCCCAGTCGAGCTGCTGCGCGGTGGGCAGGAAACCGGCGCGCACCGCGGCGAGCTGGGCCGGGTGGATGCACAGCTTGGCGGCGAAGCCGAGCGCGCGCGCGTGGGCCACGTCGTCGGCCAGCACGGCCTCGTCCTTGAGCGCGGTGGTGACGCCGTCCACGGGCGGCGGCAGGCCGGCCACGCGCGCGGCCAGCACGATGCGCGAGCGCGCCAGCAGCAGCGCTTCGCGCGTGTGCGCGCAGCCCAGGTCCACGGCGAAGTCGAGCGAGCCGAAGGCCAGGCGCGACACGCCCGGCGCGGCGGCCACCGCGTCGATGCCGTGCAGCCCGCGCGCGCTTTCGATGATGGCCACCATGCGGCCCTGCGGGTTGACCTGGGCCAGCGCCTGGGCGATCTCGCCGAGCGCGACCGGGTCTTCGGCCTTGGGCACCAGCAGGCCGGCCAGCGGCGTGTCCGGCGGCAGCGCGCGCAGCCAGTCCATGTCGGCGGCGAAGGCGGGCGAGCTGGCGTCGTTGATGCGCACGTAGGCGTGCGCGTGCGCGCCGCGCTCGCGCAGCCACGCGGCGATGGCGCCGCGCGCGGCCGGCTTGGCGTCCGGGTGCACGGCGTCCTCGAGGTCGAGGATCAGCGCGTCGGGCGCGGCGGCGGCGGCCTTGTCGAAACGCTCGGGCCGGTCGCCCGGCACGAACAGGTAGGTGATGGCGGTGGCGGCGGTGGAGACTGAGGACATCGGTATTTCCCGGGAAGGTGAGGCGTCAGCGCGCGAGCGGCAGCCAGCCGTTGACGTCCGGCTGCTTTTCCAGCGCCCACACGCGCGCGATGATGGCGCGCATCTCGGCCTCGCCGGCGCCGTGGCGGAAGGCGCCGAGCTGGATCGCCTTGGCTTCGAGCTCCGGGCGCGACAGCGTGTTGCCGGGGTCGCCCTTGGGCACGTCCACGCGCGCGCCGAGCGTGCGGCCATCGGTGGTCCGCACGGTGACGCGGCCGATCCACTGGCGCGGATAGGCCGCGTTGATCTCGTCGTCGAGCGCCATCTCCACCTTGTCGCGGAAGGCGGCCACCTGCGCGTCCTGCAAGGCGTGGTCCTCGAACTCGCCGAGGCCGGCATGCGCGTGCAGTGCCACCAGGCCGAGCACGGTGCCCATCGAGAACTTGGCCTGGTGGATGGTCCTGGGATCGGTCACGGGGCCGAGCACGTCGATCGCGCCCTGGTGCACGTGCGCGGTCACGGCGGCGATCTGGTCCGCGCGGATCTGCTCGCGCAGCATCAGCGCCTTGAGCGCGTCGGCCGCCGGATGCGTGTGGCGGCACGAGGCGAAGAACTTGAACGAGGTCTCGGCCGTGGCCCAGCGCGTGCCCAGGCCATCGGTCAGCGCGGCCGGGTTGGCGTCGCTCGACATGCCCGCGGCCATGCCCTGCGCGCCCTCCAGGATGCGCTTCGCGCCGGTGAAGCCCGCGCGCGCGATCCACGCCGACATCAGACCGTCCGCCGCCGCCTTGGCCGTGTGCAACTGCTTGGAGTCCGCCGCGTCGCGCAGGAACTCCCACAAGCCGGCGGCCTGCGTGCCGGCCGAGCCGAGCGCCTGGTTGATGCCCTCGGCATCCATGCCGTACAGCTTGGCCACCGCCGCCGCGGCCGCCAGCGTGCCGACCGTGCCGGTGGTGTGGAATACGCGGTAGTGCGAGCGGCCCATGAACTCGCCGATGCGGATGCCGGCCTCATAGCCGGCGATGGAGGCCAGCAGCACGTCCGCGCCGCTCTTGCCCTCGGCCTGCGCGGCGGCGATCACCGCCGGGAATACCACCGCGGCCGGGTGCAGCACCGAGCCGTTGTGCACGTCGTCCTGCTCCACCACGTGGGAGGACGCGCCGTTGATCAGCGCGGCGAAATACGGGGAGGTGCGGCGGCGGTCGACGAAGACTTCGGAGGGGCCTTGCTGCGGGCCCATCGCCGCGGCGAATTCCTGCAGTTTGCGGATGGCGGGGGCGTCCTTGCCGGCGATGGCGGAGGCGATCCAGTCGAGGAAGAGGTCTTTGGTTTTTTCTATGACTTCCTGGGGGATTTGTTCTAGTTTCAGGGTGGCGAGGAAGTCGCAGAGTTGGCGGGTTGGGTAGGTTTGGGTGTCGGGTTGTTGGGTCATTTTTTTTGCTCTGGGTTGTTCGTTTTTGGATGGTTTTTTACTTTAGAGTCAAGAGTTATTTGGGCTTAAAGTCAACTTCAAAGTCAAAGT
>NZ_AQPL01000101.1:0-12562 GCF_000395345.1 Cupriavidus sp. WS
GTGATCTCCGTGGTGGTTGAAATGCCCGCGCCTCACTGCCGCCGGGCGCGTGCTGGGGTGCGCGACGCGATCACCGATCGCGCATTGCGGCGGGAATGGACGTGAGCCGGCGCAGGTAGGCGTCTTCCGCCTCGGCCGCCTTGCTGGCGCATTCCTGCGCCTGCCTGCCCAAGGTGTGCAATAGGCTGATCTGCATGTTCAGCGTGATGCGCTGCAGCTCGATCGCGTGCAGGTCGGCCAGCAGGTTGACCGGCGTGCCGGGGCTCGCCATCAGCTCCTGCCACAGGGCCACGCCCATGGCCGAACGGTCGTGCCTGCGCCAGCGCAAGAAAGCGGTTCCTGCGCCAGTGGTCTGCTGGGCCAGTTCAACGGGCAGCAGGTGGAAGGGATGCCCACACGCCTGCGCCAGCACCTGTCGCTGCGACAAGGCAATCAGTTCGTCGCGCATGGCGAAGCACTGGCTGGCCCAGGCCTCCAAGTCCCCTTTACTCTTAAAGGGCTTTAAAAGGCCTTTTAGAGATGCCGCGTGTTCCAGGCGCATGAAGGCTCCCTGTTGCAGGCCCCGGAAGTAGCGGGTGGGCGGGTTCGGATCGCTCATGCGGGTTCGTCCTCATCAGACGCGGCGGTGGCCTCGGACGGCTCGGCGGTAGCCACTTCGTCGCCATCCGCCGACGGGGCGGCTGCTGAGGCATGAGCCTCACCGCGTTGCTGCAGACCGCGGCGCGCGACCGGCGGCGCAAACTTCGAGCGGCGCGTGCCTTCGAGCACGTCCTGCGGCAGTTCACCGAATTTCTCCAGCGCGGCCCGCGCTGCGGCATTCTTCGCCGCGAAGTCGTCGCGCGTGCAGCCCGAATAGCGGTATTGCTGGGCCAGCGAGAACAGGCTGCGCAGCGCATGCGCACCCTCATTGAGCCAGCGCTCCAAGGTGCTGCGATCGATGAGCGCGGTGTGGTGGGCGAGGATCAGCTTGCGTGCGATGTCGTCGTAGTCGGCCAGCAGATAGACCGCCGCAAAGCCCAGTTGGGCGTTGACGAACAGGGGGAGCTTGACGGGCTGCACGTTGAGGTTCTCGCCCAGGCTCAATGCCGCAGGCACGCCCGCCAGTGCCTGGTCCACCTGTTCGCGCAAGGTCTGCAGCGTGGTCCTGGTCTGGTCGAGCTTGTCTTCGATGCGCAGCATCCACCAGTCGCTGTACGGATCGTCCTGCTCCGAGCCGCGCTTCATCTTGTTCATGACGGCGATGTAGCCGTTCAGGCCGACGATGCCCGGTCGCCCCTCGGCGGCGGCGCGGCCATGCCAGATGCGCGACGCGTGGTGGGTGTGCAGCGTCAGCGACATCGCGCTGCGCAGGGAGCCGAGGTTGAGTTGCAATGGTTCGTTGCTGGTTGCCATGGTGATCGCTCGCTGGTGGACAGGGAGCCGCCAGCATCCGCATGCGGCGGAAGGCAGTCAGTCAACAAACCGAAATGAGCCGGCCCCCGGTTGTGTGCGCTGGCGGCGCAGCGCGCAACGGTCCCCTGGGGACCGCTCCGCAGATGGGCATTCACGTCGGCGCTCCGGGCCTCGGTCGTCGACGGGTTGCGTGCTGCACCGCACGTCGCGCTGCCGTTTGACGCCATCCTTCGCAGCACGGCCGTCCCCAGGGGACCGTTCCGCTGAGCACCATGGAGGTCTGCTTCATGGCCTTGCCAGGCGCTTTGCCCAGGTTTCGCGCAGCATGTCGCGCCGTCACCCGGCACTTCACCGCACAGCCGTCCCCAGGGGACCGTTTCTGCCGACCGCCATGGAGATCTACTTCACGGCTTTGACAAGCCCTGTGCTCAGGTCTTGCGCAGCAGGTCGCGCAGGCGCTCGATGTGCTGCCGGGCCACCTCGGGCGGTACGACGTTGCGCGGCGGCTCGGGTGGTGGCGCTCGCGCCGCCGATGGTGTTGGCGGTGCCGGGCCGGTCTGCTTGGCCCACGCATTGAACTCGCCGCGCATGGCGCGCTGGATGATGCCGAACAGATATCCGGCGGGGTTGCGGATGCCATGCTTGCCGCACCGTGCGGCCCATTCGTCCAGCACGGCCTGCCGCAGGGCAGCGTCCACCTGCTGCAACGCCATCCTGGCTCCGGCCTGCTGTTCCGCCTTCAGTTCCGCGAAGCGCTTGGGCCATTGCAGGTCGCCCAGCGCACGCGCCTGCGCGGTAGTACGTACTTCATTAATACGACTACTACGTACTGTACGGTCCTGCTTCGGATTCCGAAGAGCGCCGTCTGGCGCGGGTTTCGGCCCTGCTTCGGATTCCGAAGAGGGGCGTTCGCCATTCCGAAGAAGGCTCGCAGGCCCTTCTTCGGAATCGTGGACCGCACCCTCCTGTGGATAACTTTCGGTGGCGGTGATGCCCTGGACGGCCAGGCGCTCGGCGAGCACTTGCAGCCGCGACGGCAAGGTGCGTCCGGACAACATCGGGTCGTCCGCGATCTCCTGGAGGGTGTTGAGTCCCACCACCTGGACGGCCTTGGCCGAATGCCCCAGCGATTGGCTGACCAGGGCCAGGTAGTCGGCGTCGAGCTGCATGGCCTCGAACGGTGTCAGGGGTTCGTCGTGCAGGACGTAGAGGTTGCCGAGGATGCGGCCGGTCTTGGCGTCGCGCCGTCGTCGCACGAGGCTCAGCCAGCGCGTCAGGCGCAGCAGCGTCAGCGCCCGCGCGACGGTTTCGTGGGAGGCTTGTCCCGCGCAGGGCATGGACGCCAGCCAAGGGCGCAACTGCTCATAGGTCGGGAACGCCGTCACGCCGTCGTCGTTGAGCATCAATCGGAACACCTGCCAGGCATTACGCTCCAGCGGTGTCAGGCGGCGGTCGAGGAACAGCCGCCGCGGCACGCTCTCGTGCCGATTGCCACTGAACAGGAAGGCGTCGCCGGACGCGGCAGGCGTGGGCGTGGTCACTGCCGTGGGCGCTGGCGCGTTGGGATTTGGCTTGGGCGTGAGGTCCTTCAGCGCAGCGTCGAACAGGTCGGCGAGTGCGATGGGGCCTTGACGCGGTGCTCGTGGGGCGGTGTCGTCCACGGCCATGGCCTAGCCCAATCCCTGATCGACCCAGTTCCTGATCGCGGCCCAGACCACCGAGAGCGGCAGTGACATGCCCTCGGCCAGGTCCATGGCCGCATCGAGAATCGAGGTCTCGTCCTCCAGATCGACGTTCCTGCTGCTGGTCACGGCTTTCCATTGCCGCCAAAGTTCGGTGTCCTGGGTTTCGTCCAGGACGGGGTGGCGCCCCTTGCGCTTGGGCAGGCCGAGGATCTCCCGCCGCAGGGCGACTTCCTGATGGGTCAGGCCATAGAAGCGGCTCACCATTTCCGTGCTGGCCCCCAGCCGCAACATGCGGTCGACCGTGGCGATCTCCTTCTCCACGTCCTGTGCCTGGTGGAGCAGGCGCTGCAGCACTTCGCGGTTGACCGTCACCGAGCACCACGAGACGCTGGCGTTGGCCAGCACGCTGATCAGCGCGGGGTGCTTGAGCGCATCCAGCTCGGCCTCGCCGAAGCCCATGGCCTTGCAGCGGCGCAGTTGGCCGTTGCGAAGGTCATACAGCGCCTGGGCAATCACGGCCTGATTGAGCGGATGCGATGTGGACATGCGGCCTCCCTCGCTCACACCCCGGGCGCCGTTGTGCCGGCTTCCAGGTCCAGCAGACGCCGGGCTAGGCGCAGCAGCCGAAAGAGCTTGACCAACGCCGTGTCGCTCAAGCGCGTTATGCGGATGCCGTGGTCTTGGCCCCGGCCCAGGCCGTGCAGCAGGGTCGGCAGGTCGACGGCGAGCTGCGTGCCATCCACCCCCGCATCGGCGGCGGACTGACCCGTCAGGGAGGCGAGCAGCGTCAGCACCGCGCGGCCAAGCGGCGCTGGGGCGTAGGCGGGCGCGCGGCAAGCGAAGCCGATGCCATCGGTGCGGTCCTCGATGCACTCGTCCAGGTCTGCCTCGCCAGCGATCTCGCGCGCGAACTGCGCGATGTGGATGCGCAGCCGATCGGGTGTGTCCAGGCCGGCGTCGATGTACCAGACGTCGGAGATTGGATAGAGCCCGCCGGCTTGCACCGGGATGGACTGCAGCACGCTCGCCGAGAAGTCGGGCGGCAGCGCATCGCCCAACTGGTCGGCGACCATGCGCTGGATCGACTGCAGCCGTTCGGTCGTCGGTGCTGGCGAGACGATGTGCTCGCGAAGCAGATCGCCCGGTGCGGCCGCCTGGCTTACCGTGGCCGCTTTGCCAGCCGCCGTGTCGTCGTGACGCACGGTGGGCTCGGACACCGGAGGGCCGGCGGGTGATGGACTGGTCGCTGGTGCAGGCGTGGCGATGGACGATGCTGCCCCCGGGGGAGTCGGCGTGCTGGCGGTGGGCGAAGGCAACGCCGGTGGCGCCGCAGGAGGCGTCGGATCGCTGACCAGCGCCCGGTGGCGGCTTTCCGATTCGGTCAGGTCCAGCGCCAACACGTCGTAGCCGATGCCCAGCAGCTCGGACATCTGGCCGATCAGCTCGTCCTGCACGCGCTGCGGCGCGAACTCGTCGCCCTGCGTGTCGAACTGCGCCAGCACCTCCGGAAAGAAGCTGTCGAAGTCGAGCGGCAGCGTGCGGTCCTTGGCATAGTGCTCCCAGGTGCGCTTGCAGGCCGTGCGCATGACCGACAGTCGCTCGACCTGGTGGCGCCCCAGGCCGCCATAGAGCACAGTGGGAATGGCGGGCAGCAGGTAGCGCACCGCGTCGGCCATGCGGGTGATGTGTGACCGCTGGACGGGGAAGCCATCGGCCGCCAAGCGGCGGGCCAGTTCCGACTGGCTCAGGGCGCCGCCGCTCTCCTGCTCGTAGAACTCGCGTGCTTTCTCGACGCCGAGCGCGCGCTCGATGAACGTGAGGCCGCCGCGCAGTTCGTTCTCGGCAAGATGCCCGGTCAGCGCGACGATTTCACCGCGCTCCGGCCATGGCCGAAACAGGCACGATATGCGGAAGAAGCGTTCGTCCTTGGTCTCCGACCAGAGTTCGCGCAGGATCGCCAGTCGCGTGTTGCCGCCGTTGCGGATGATGTAGTGGTCCTCGCCGGGCCGCCGGGTGATGGCCGGCGCCGCGTCCAGGCCGCGCTCGCGGATGGACGCCTTGATTTCCTCGTAAGCAGGGTTGCGCTTCATGCGCGGGTCATGGTCGTAGGGCCGCAACTGGTCCAGCGTCACGACCATGGGCGTGTCCGCGATCGGGTCGCTCAAGGCCGTAGCCGCTGGGCCGCTGCGCTCGAAGCCGGCCGCAAGCAGCTTGCCGGCCATGTCCTGCGAGGTCATGTCAGCCATGCCCGCACCCCTCGCAGTCCCCGCGGCCGCCGGCCGGCGCCATGCGGGCCTCGCGCTCGGCGCGGCGGATCTGGGCACGGGCGTTCAATTCGGCCCGGTGGTCACTCGCTGTCGAACTCGTGTAGATCGCCGCGCAGCCGGCCTTGGTGAACTTGAGGTGTCCGCCCGGCGTGCGCTTGACGTGCCAGCCTTCACCGACCGCGAACTCGATCAGGGCGCGCAGCCGCTTGTGGCCACGGGCCAGCTCATGTGCGTTCGCCATGGGGCCTCCCAGGATCAAGAGGTCGCTGCGGGCGGCCGGATACTTGAGCCAGTCGGTCCTGCCATTGCGGAAACAACTCGCTGGCGAGAGCGCGCATCGTGTCGAGCGCGGCAGGGGCGACTCTGCCGGGCGGCTGGCGGCGCTCAATCCGATGCACCGGCAGGCCGCGCGTTGCGGCACGTGGATACGCTTCTATCGCCGGCACGTCGGTGGCGAGCACGCGGATGCCGACGCTGTCTTGGAACAGGTCGCGCAGGGCCTGCTGAATCAGCCGTGCGTTGGCGGACACCGGGTGGACGCGGTTGATGAGCAGGTGCAGCGGCGGCGGTTCGATGCCCAGGTGTCGGTACGGCGCGATGTCTTCGAGCAACTGCATGGTGCCGCGCCGCAGCTCGCGTGCCGCGAGGATTTCCGGCGTGACGGGCGACAGCGCGAGATCGGAGGCGAGCACCGCCATCTCCAGCAGCACGGAACGCGCGCCCTGGGTGTCGATCAGCATCAGGTCGTAGAGGGGAGCAAGCGCTGGCAGCAGATGCCGCAGCCGCAGGCGGCCATCCGGCGCATGCAGCAACAACGTGTTCAGCTCGCCGCGGTGGTCGTTGGACAGCACCAGGTCCAGGCCCGCGATGATCGTGCGGGACACGAGCTGGCCGAGGTCGCGCTCGTTAAAGGCCAGCAGCTCGTAGATGCCGCCGGGCGCGCGGTGAGCCAGTTCGTAGTAGGAAGACAGCGTGGGCTGCACGTCGAGGTCGAGCAGCAGCACACGCAGGCCCGCATCGGCGGCGAGCCCGCCCAGGTTGGCGGCCGTCGTGGTCTTGCCGACCCCGCCCTTCGTTGAAATGATGGATACGACCTGCATGGCGCTCTCCGGCTGGGAATGGGAAGTCCGCGGGAGAGCGGGTCAGGTCCGGTGGTTGAGGCGCTCGGCGATCCACTGGTCGATTTCGGTCGAGTCCCAGCCGACAGCGCGCACGCCCAGGCGCAGCGCCTGGGGGAACTCGCGCTTCTTCATCAGGTTGTAGATGTGGGCGCGTTTGAAGCCGGACTTTGCTTCGACTTCATCGAGGCGCAGGATGCGGCGCTCGTTCGGCGGGAGTACAGGGGTCTGCGACATGGCGGTCACTCCTGAACGCTCGGTGGCGTTTGTTGGCGTGACCTCTATTCAATAGACACGGCTGCGGAAAGACATTGCAAATGCAATTTCCACGGTTGCACATACAAGCTGGAAAACCTCATGCGCTTGCGCTACGGACGTACTTTCTCGCGTTGGCGAACTTGCCGTTCAAGGTTCGCTCCGTGATGCCCATGGTGCCGCCGTAATGGGCGACCAATGCCGAGACAAGTGCCTCCTGTGTTTTGAAGCTGGAATAAGGCGCACCCGAAGGGGACTGGCCCAGCATCAGCGTCAGCATCCCGCCGATGATGTTGAGATAGGTCGTCTCCGCCCGCTCGCTGATCTCGCATTGCTTGGAGGCCAGCAGCGCGGTGGACTGCTTGAGCAAGGTGTCGCGCTGCTCCTGCAATTCCTGCATCTGGTGCCGGGCATGCTCCAGGGCCGCCTGAAGTGCCAGTCGCTCGATCAGAATCGCCTGTCCTGTTTCCATGGTGATAAAAGGATGCGCCATGCGTTCGCCACGGCTGAACAGAAATCCTGGCCGGTGCTCGGGATAGTGGGTGCGCATCCAGCGCTTCAGATCGACATGGCGAACGGTCAGGTCTGGTGACTGCAGCAGCTTCGGGTCATTGAGTGTGATCCCGTTGTGGCCGTAGGGCAGTTCCCCATTGAGGATGCCGTCATAGATGCGCTCCGAGTACAGCCGGCACTCATTCCACCTTGGGCAATTCAGCGATGGAGGCAGGAAGCGCGGTGATGCGATGGTGGCCAGGATCATTGGCAGGTACCGCAGCAAGCCGGCCCACCGGATGGCCGCTTCGATGGGACGATAGAACACCTTAGCTGTTGGAATGTCCTTGTTCATGTCTTCGTCTCCTTTCGGAAGCGCTACATCACCGGCTCCTTTCTTGCCCTGCCAAGGGCTGTTGTGTCGTTATGGCCTGCGGCGGTTGCCTGGGACGATGCCCTGACAGTAGGCGGGCGAGATGATTGGCATCCGCCGCAGGTGGCCTCGTCTTGCTCGATGTGCAAGAATCGATCGGGTGCCGGCCCATCGAGCGATGAGGACGCAGGCTCGATATTGGCGCTCACGGTACCAGCGTCATGGGTGGCGCAAAGCCCATCAAGACCGATTCGGTATGGTGTGATAGCCCAGCGGTTTCACAGGGCGCGCTAGGGGCGTTCCCGGCACCCGATGCCCAGGTGGACATGGACGAGGGCCAGGTGCGTCATGCTCCGTTCGGCATCCTGATATATCGACATAGCATCCTGCAGTGAAGCACTGTGCCCAGTGGAGCCCGTTGCGTGACGCTCCTACTCAGTCATGTGCGACGGCGTGAGCGTGCAGCATGTGTTTGTCGCCGTGCTCGCGCGCGTCCACTGGTCGGCGACGCAGGAGCGCGCGAGTACGGCATCAGCGCGGGTCCGTTCCAGCCTCCGTCGCAGTCGCGATGCGGTAGGTGGAAGCGGCCGGGGCAGGATGGTTCCGGGTACAGCGACGCGGCGGTTGGAACGTCCTTGGACGTTGATGGATGCCGCTGGATGAACTTTGTTGCCGAGGGCGAAAAACAAGGCTATAATTGAGGTCTTCGCTGATCACCACAGTGGAGAAAGTGATTGGGAAACAGAGACTTAGCGCTCTAGTGCATGACTCGTCTCCCGCTCCAGGTCCCAAAGGGAAGCGCCGCTTCCCTTTTTGTTTGTGATGGTGGCGCGTGGCGCGGCCCCGGCAGGGTCGGTCGATAGCGGCTACAATCCAGCAGCAAAGTCACCCGGCGGGGTGGCAGAGTGGTCATGCAGCGGCCTGCAAAGCCGTGTACGCCGGTTCGATTCCGACCCCCGCCTCCAGCATCCAGCAGTCCAGTAGTCCAGCACAAGAGCGCTACCCTCACCGGTGGCGCTTTTTGCTTTCCGGGCGCCGCCGCCCCGCGATCCTCCGGCTCGCTTCTTCCTCTTTCCCGTTCATCCCTTTCCTGTGTTGCCCGCTCGCGCACTCTGTGGGCGCGTGTTTTCGTCTTTCTGGAAGCGCAGTCGCACAAGCTGCGCGACACCCGATCCGGCACTGCCGGCGTCGATGCCGGCGCCTCCGCGGCCTTGCTGCCGATCGCGTCGCGGGCCTTGTCGTGGAGCCTATGGGGGCACAATGCACGTCGATTCCGCGCTTTGCCGTGCGGATGATCGTGTTACATTGCATGCGTAGTCTTCACGGGATGCCCGGCGCAGTCCGGTCTGGGCCGCGCGCCATTGCCGCATCATTGCCGCATTGTCGTGCGCGCCGGCCGGCGCCGCGTTGCCGCCCCGGGACTGCTGCAAGACTTCCGTTCCCGTTCTCCCTCGATCAGCGTGATATCTCCCTGGCCTCCCGGCGCCGACGCCGCCGTGGCGTGCGTGAGGTTTCGCGTCCCCGGCGTGCCGGCCGCCTCGGGGGTGGGCGGGCCGTCCGGCCAATGCCGTCATGGCAACCCACGAGGAACCCACCACGCATGCATCACGCTACCCCGCTCATCAGCACCATCGTCGGCGGTCTTGTCCTGGCATTCATCCTTGGCGCCCTGGCCAACCGGCTCAAGCTGCCTCCGTTGATCGGCTATCTGTGCGCCGGGATCGTGGTCGGGCCGCATACGCCCGGCTACACCGCGGACCAGGCGCTGGCGCCGGAGCTGGCGGAGCTGGGCGTGATTCTGCTGATGTTCGGAGTCGGCCTGCATTTCTCGCTGAAGGAGCTGATGGCGGTGAAGAGGATCGCCATCCCGGGCGCGGTGGTGCAGATCGCCATCGCCACGGCGCTCGGCATGGGCGCGGCGTGGGGCTTCGGCTGGCAGTGGGGGCCGGGGCTGGTGTTCGGGCTGGCGCTGTCGGTGGCCAGCACGGTGGTGCTGCTCAAGGCGTTGCAGGAGCGCGACCTGGTGGCGTCGCCGCAGGGGCGCATCGCGGTGGGCTGGCTGATCGTGGAGGACCTGGCGATGGTGCTGACGCTGGTGCTGCTGCCCGCGGTCGCCGGGCTGCTGATGCCGGTGGGGGAGGGTGCCGAGGCGGTGGCCGCGCCGAGCTCCGGCGAGATCCTGTTTACCGTGTTCTCCACGCTGGGCAAGGTCGCGGCGTTCGTCGCGGTGATGCTGGTGGTGGGCCGCCGCTTCATTCCGTGGATGCTGGAGCGCATCGTCTGGACCGGCAGCCGCGAACTGTTCCGGCTCGCGGTGCTGGCCACGGCGCTGGGCGTGGCGTTCGGCGCCTACTCGCTGTTCGGCGTGTCGTTCGCGCTCGGCGCGTTCTTCGCCGGCATGGTGCTGGCCGAATCGGAGTTCAGCCACCGCGCGGCCGAGGAGTCGCTGCCGCTGCGCGATGCGTTCGCGGTGCTGTTCTTCGTCTCGGTCGGCATGCTGTTCGATCCCGTGGTCCTGATCAACGACCCGTGGGGCGTGCTGGCCACGCTGTTCATCATCGTGGTGGGCAAGTCCGTGGCGGCGCTGTGCATCGTGCGCGTGTTCGGATATTCCACGCGTACCGGCATGACCATCGCGGTCAGCCTGGCGCAGATCGGCGAGTTCTCGTTCATCCTCGCCGGCCTCGGCGTCTACCTGAAGATCCTGCCGGAACGCGGCCAGGCGCTGATCCTGGCCGGCGCGCTGCTGTCGATCGTGCTCAATCCGCTGCTGTTCCACCTGCTCGACCGCTATACCGCGCGGCAGCAGGACGAGGGCGATCCGCAGCCGGCCTGATGGCCGGGCGATCGCTGGGCCGATAGTCCGGCCGATAGCTGCGCCGATCGTCGGGCTGGCCTGCTAGCCCGCGGCGGTTTGCCCCGGGGCGGCCGCGCGGCGCAGGTATTCGGTGAAGGCCAGCAGGCCCTGCGTGGGGTACTTGTCCTGGTGCACCACCAGTTGCAGCGGCCTGACCACCTCGGGCAGCCCGTCGCGCAGCGCCACCAGGGTGCCGTGCTTCAGCTCGTCTTCCACCACCTGCAGTGACAGGCAACTGACGCCGTAGCCGCTCATCACGGCCCGCTTGATCGCCTCGGTATTGCCCAGCTCCAGCGCGAAGCGCAGCTCGCCCAGCAGCGGCGCGAGCCGCTGCTCGATGATCTCGCGCGTGCCCGAGCCGGGCTCGCGCACCACCCAGTCCGCGTCGCGCAGGGCGGCCAGGTCGCCCGGCTTGCCGGTCAGCGGATGCGCCGGGCTGACCACCACCGCCATTTCGTCGTCGCGCCAGTGCGCGCTGCGCAGGTCGCGCTCGTGGCAGGTACCTTCGATCAGGCCGATGTCCGCCTCGAAATGCAGCAGGGCCTGCAGCACGTCGCGCGTGTTGCCGATGCGCATGTCCAGCGCGCACGGCCCGCTCTGCGCGTGGCGGAAGCCCGCCAGCAGGCCGGGCAGGATGTAGCTGCCGATGGTGTTGCTGGCGGCGATGCGCAACTGTATGCCGGGTTGGACCGTGAAGTGCTCCAGCTCGTGGGCCTGGTCCAGCAGCGAGAGCGCGCGCGGGAAGAACAGCCGGCCCGACTCGTTGATGCTGAGCCGGCGCGCGACGCGGTCGAACAGGGCGCCGCCCAGCGCGGCTTCGAGGTCCGCCAGCGCCGCGCTGACGGCCGACTGGGACATGGCCAGCGCCTCGGCGGCGGCCACGGTGCTGCCATGCTGGGCGACGGCGACGAACACGGAGAGCTGGCGCAGGGTCAGCCGGAGCGGGCGCTGGTTCATATCTGGAATTCAGGTAAGGTATAACGATATTACCCGTTTTACAGGTTTGTGGCGGCTACGTACTCTGTGGACATCATCCACCAGCGCCCCGCCGCCACCCGGCGGCAGGGGCGGAGAGCCCCGCCCGCCATGTCGCCCACGCCCTCGACCGCAACCGCCAACCTCGGCGCCATGCCGCCTTCCTGGGCCGCGCGCCTGCTGACGCTGGTGCCGCTCGGCTTCATCGCCTGGCTGGCGATGGTCTTTTCGGCGCATCCGGCGGTGTCCCACCTCGGCATGAGCGCGCTGACGCTGGCGATGTTCGCCGGCATGGTGGCCGGCAACACCTTGCCGCAGCGCTGGCTGGTGCCACTGGCGCCGGGCATGCAGGTGGCCCGGCATCACCTGCTGCGGCTCGGCGTCGCGCTGTACGGCCTGCGCCTGACCTTCGGCGCCATCGCCGATCTCGGCGTGGCCGGGGTGCTGGTGCCGCTGGCCATGCTGGTGGCGACGCTGCTGGTGGGGGTCTGGGCCGGCACCGCGCTGCTGGGCCTGAGCCGCCGCGAGGCGATCCTGGTGAGCGCGGGCAGCGCGGTCTGCGGCGCCGCCGCGGCCATCGCGGTGGCGTCGGTGGTACGCACCGACGACCGCCAGACCGCGGTGGCCGTCGCCACCGTGGTGCTGTTCGGCACGGCCGGCATGCTGCTCTATCCCTACCTGTTCGAGGTCGCCACGCGGCATCTGCACTGGGCCGTCAGCGAGCGCACCTTCGGCATCTACACGGGCGCCACGCTGCACGAGGTGGCCCAGGTCATCGCCTCCGGCAAGATGGTCAGCGATGCCACCGCCGACGCCGCCGTGGTGGCGAAGATGGTGCGGGTGCTGGCGCTGGGTCCGCTGCTGCTGGTGCTGGCGCTGTGGCCGAAGCTGCATGCCGAGGGCGAAGGCGAGCGCGCGGGCGGCGCGCGCCCGTGGCGCGCGATCCTGAAGGCCGTGCCGTGGTTCGCGGTGGGATTCGTGGCGGTGATGGCGGCGCATTCCGCCGGGCTGGTGCCGCCGGCGTGGAAGCCCGGCTTGCTGTCGCTGGACAACTGGCTGCTGGCCTGCGCGATGCTGGCGATCGGCCTGCACACGCGCATCGGCACACTGCTGCATGCCGGGCGCAAGCCGCTGGTGCTGGCGGGCTT
>NZ_AQPL01000102.1:0-81413 GCF_000395345.1 Cupriavidus sp. WS
AAAGCCGCTGGTGCTGGCGGGCTTGCTGTTCCTGTTCCTGATGGCCGGTGGCGCGGCGCTTTGCGCGGCAGTCGCCTGAGCCGGCGCTGTGCTGCTGGTGCGGCCGACGGGGGTCGAACCCGTAAGCCCGTAAAGGCGGCAGATTTTAAGTCTGCTGAGTCTACCAATTTCTCCACGGCCGCACGGCAAGCCCGGTATTGTGGTCGGTTGGGCGCGGTGATGCAAGCTTGGCGCGGGACAGCCGCGATGCGGCGGGAGGCGCGCAGATGCCGCCCGGATGTGCCGGTTGTTACGCCCGGTAACAATGTAGAACCCCCGGTTTCACCTGGATTGGCGGCAGTCTCTACAATATGACTTATCGAATAACGACTTGCAGGGGCAAAGATCATGAAACGCTGGTTGCTCGCAGGACTTGCAGTGCTTGGGGTGCTTTCGTCGGGCGCGGCAATGGCGCATGTCAATGTCGGCCTGTCGATCGGCGTCCCCGGCGTGGTGGTTGGCGGCCCGGCATACTATCCGGCGCCCGCCTATGTGGCGCCGCCGGTGGTGATGGCGCCCGCTCCGGTCTACTATGGCCCGCCGCCGGTGGTGGTACGCCCGGCGCCGGTCTATTACGGTCCCGGCTACTATGGCCCGCGCTACTACGGCCGCGGCTACTACGGCCCGCCGGGACGCTGGGGGCATGAGCATCGCCACTGGCGATAAGCATGAACGATCTGCTTCGCGCAGCGTCACAAAGGGGCCCCTCGGGGCCCTTTGGCATTT
Organism: Cupriavidus sp. WS; assembly: GCF_000395345.1. NCBI lineage: Bacteria > Pseudomonadati > Pseudomonadota > Betaproteobacteria > Burkholderiales > Burkholderiaceae > Cupriavidus > Cupriavidus sp. WS. The sequence continues at coordinate 766 of NZ_AQPL01000102.1, forward strand.
GGGGCCGCGGCCGGCGGATGGCCGAATGACGCGGCAAAGCGGCAAGTGGTTCCCGCGAGATGATCGGGGTCAAAATATTTGAACAGACAAGTCAAACGGCAGGTTAGATCGTTATTAGGGTTTCCACCTACACTACTTGTGTTGCACCGCGATGAAATGATTTCGCAAAGTCCTGTCATCCGGTGCCCCTCCAGCACAGTACCTACCCAAAGGATCAGACCATGAAGATCAAGAACAGCCTGGTGACGATCGCCGCCTTGACCGCCCTCTCCGCCCTCTCCGCTTCCGCATTCGCCGCTGGCACCGGCAAGGCCGATCCGTACACCGATGGCGCCAAGCTTGGCAAGGTCGATCCGTACACGGACGGCGCCAAGTTCGGCAAGGTGGACCCGTACACCGACGGTGCCAAGTTCGGCAAGGTCGACCCCTACACGGACGGCGCCAAGGTCAGCGACCGCCGCGACTCGTTCACCGACGGGGCCTGAGTCTTCCGCAGGTTCAAGCGCGCCAACGCAGCAACGCAAGCAGCAAGCAAGAAACCCGCTCCGGCGGGTTTTTTGCTTTTTCGCGCGCGCGGGGCGGCCCGTGGCAATGCCGGCGGCCGGGGCGCTATACTTCCGGCTCGTTGAACTGATTCACCGAAATGAACTTCGAGGAGAGTGGTATGCAGCAAAAAACCGTGCTGACGGCAGACGATGTGAAGAAGGTACTGGCCGCAGCAGAGGTCGAAGCCAAGAATCACCAGTGGGCCGTGTCGATCGCCATCGTTGACGATGGCGGCCACCTGCTGGCCCTGCAACGTCTGGACGGCGCGGCGCCGATCTCGAGCTACATCGCCACCGAAAAGGCGCGTACGGCGTCGCTGGGCCGCCGCGAGTCGAAGATCTACGAAGACATGATCAACAACGGCCGCCAGTCGTTCATGACCGCGCCGGTGCTGCAAGGCATGCTGGAGGGCGGCGTGCCCATCGTCGTCAACGACCAGGTGGTGGGCGCCGTCGGCGTGTCCGGCGTGAAGTCGACCGAAGACGCGCAGATCGCGCGTGCCGGCATCGCGGCCCTGGGCGTCTGAGCCCAGGCTTCCGAGCCGTAGACGCGCGCAGCAGAAGCGCGCAGTAGAGGCGCGCAGTAGAAGCGTTCACCGGCAGCGGGCATCCTCGCTGCCGGCATCAGGATGAGGGCCGCGGCGCGTTGCCGCCATGTCCCGTTCCTCGCCGCTCCCGCCCGTGCCGTGGCTGTCGATGGCCCGGCACGCGGCCTGCCGGTCCCGGCAGGCATCTCGCCCGTTCCCGTCCGTTCCCGTTCGCAAGCCGCGTAGTGGCGCGACCTGCCATGCTTGCGCAGGCGGGTGCTCGCGCCCATGCGCAAGCGCGGACGGCGCGCGGCTTACTTCGTCAGGATCAGCTTGCCGTAGCGCGTGATGCGCAGCGTGTAGACCTCGCCGTTATGCAGGATCGGCAGCACGTTGTTGCCGCGCATCAGCGTTTCCAGCGGCACCGCTTCGCTGGCCTGCGCCACCGGCAGGCTGTCGCGCACGAGGGCCTCGAGGCGGGCGGGCAGGGCGGCCACGGCGGACTTCATCGATTCGATCGCCGTGCTGGCCGCGGTCTCGCGCCGCGACGGCGTGCGCGAGCTCGGATTGACTTCGATCCGGCGCAGCGAGAGGCGGCGGCGAGTCACGGCGGGTTGCGACATCGGCAGGGTCAGGGTGCTCATCGGAGGGCTCCGGTGCGTTGGCTGGCGGCGGCGCGGGCTGCGCGCCATCACCAGCGGGGTTCAAGTTGCCCTTATCTTAAATGAGAACAGTTATCATTACAATAGTGTTTTTTGATGGAACCGCATGGAAACGCCGCGCCGGCGCCGGATGCGGCGAGGGCGGCGCGCCAAGCAAAAAGGGCACCCCTCGGGAGTGCCCTCTTGCTTGCCGATCGGTCCGGCCGCTCAGTGCTTCGGCTCGGTGATGAAGCCGATCTTGCCGAGCCCGCCGTGCTGCGCGGCAGCCATGACTTCGGCCACGCGCTCGTAGCGCACGTCGCGGTCGGCGCGCAGGTGCAGTTCCGGCTGGGGCTGCTGCTGCGCGGCTTCGGCGATGTTGGCGTCGAGCATCTGCTCGTCGACCTCGGTCTGGTTCCAGAAGACCTTGCCGCTGGCATCGATCGACACGTTGATGCTCTGCGGCTTCGGATCGTTGGGCGTGTTGGTCGCGCGCGGCAGGTCGATCTTGACCGCGTGATTGATCACGGGAATGGTGATGATGAAGATGATCAGCAGCACCAGCATGACGTCGACCAGCGGCGTCATGTTGATCTCGCTCATTACCTCGTCATCGTCTGAGTCGAGGGTACCGAATGCCATGATGACTTCCTTCTTGCCTTGCTGCGGGCCTTACGGGTTCTTGACGGCGAGGCGCATACCGCTGTCGTCGGTAGCGCCACGGGCGTTGCTCGGACGCACGCGGGCGCCGGTCACGAAGTAGGCGTGCAGGTCGTGGGCGAAGCGGTTGAGCTTGGAGATCACGCCCTTGTTGCCGCGGCTCAGCGCGTTGTAGCCGAGCACCGCCGGAATCGCCACGGCCAGGCCGAAGGCGGTCATGATCAGCGATTCGCCGACCGGGCCGGCCACCTTGTCGATGGTCGGCACGCCCGAGGCGCCGATGTTGATCAGTGCGTGATAGATGCCCCACACGGTGCCGAACAGGCCGACGAACGGCGCGGTCGAGCCGACCGAGGCCAGCACGGCGAGGCCGGACTGCATGCGCGCCACGGCGTCGTCGATGGCGCTCTTGAGCGAGCGGGTCAGCCAGTCGGAGATGTCCATCACGTCATGCAGCTGGGGCTGGCTGGCGCGGTGGTGCTGGGCGGCTTCCTTGCCGGTCACGGCGAGCGAGCGGAACGGGTTGGCGTCGTTGCCGCCGAGCGTCTCGAGGGCGTGGTCGAAATCGTCGGAATGCCAGAAGCGCTTCTCCGCGCCGTGCGCCATCTTCTTCAGGCGGATCAGGTCCCACGCCTTGGTGAGGATGACGATCCACGAAGCCAGCGACATGATGAGCAGAATGATGGCGGTGGCGCGCATGACGAAATCGCCTTGCGTCCAGAGGTGCGAGAGTCCGAGGTCCTGCATGATGGTTCCTGGTGAGGTCGGTATTGAAATCAGTTGAGTTCGAAGCCGATCGGCTGCTGGGCGGTGACCGCCACGGCGCGACCGTTGTCCATGTATGGCTTGCAACGCATGCGCTGGACCGCGTCCACGGCGGCCTGGTCCAGGCGCGACGAGCCGCTCGACGAGACGATGGCGGTCTTCACCACCTTGCCGCTTTCGTCGGTGGTCAGCCGGACCACGGCCTTGCCGGTTTCACCCATGCGGCGCGATTGCGAGGGATAGGCCGGCTGCGGCGGCGTGCACTGGATCTCGCCGATGCCGACGGCGCGCGGCGCGGCCGATGCCGGCGCGGGCGGCTCGGGTGCCGGGGCGGGCGGAGCCGGAGGCGCGGGCGGTGCCGGCGGCGCCTCGATGGCGTTGGGCGTGGGCGGCAGCGACGGCACCGGCAGCGGCGTGGGCCGGGGCTGCGGCGGCGTCGGTTTCGGCGTAGTGACCTTGACCTGCTTGGGCGGCGTTTCGGGCTTGGGTTTGGGGGTCTCGACGGCAGGCTTCTGCGGCGGCTCGAGCGGAATGATGCGGGCGATGATCTCGGGCGCGATCACGGCTTCCGTGATTTTGCGCCCCAGCCCGCTCTGGATCAGGTAAAGCAGGCCGACGTGGAACAGCAGGACGGCTAGCGTGATCTTGAAAAAACGTTGATCGAACATGTGAAAACAACGGATGTCGGCGGTCTGGCGCGGCGCCGGCTTTATTAGCGATAGGGCCTATTTGCGATAGAACAGGATCAGCGAGATGCCACAACCGACCAGCAAGCTAAGCAGCAATTCCATGATAAACGCTCCTTCAACAGGTATGCCGGTGGGAGCGCCGCTCTAGGGGGCAGCGTGTCAGCTTGTAAGTATAAACGATAATGATTCTTATTTGTTAGCATTTTGTGCAATGCAGCCGGGCATTCCCGCCGGCTTGTTGCGTGCCGGCGCGGCAATCGGCGCGGCAATCGGCGCGGCAGCCGGTTCCGGGTCGCATCGCGGCGCTGCACAAGTCGTCTTTATACGCCGATTTCGCCGCGATTTCGCGCCGCGCTCCCGCCCCGCGACCGGACGCCGCGCCCGAATGCGCTCCGGCGCACGGCACAGGGTTGCCGGCAATGCCCGATCTGCCACAAAGCGCGCTAGCATAGGAAAAAGACGAGCAATTCGCCGCGCCGCCCACGGCGCCGGCGCCCCGTGCGAGAGGATCAGGCTATGGACTTCACCCGTTGCGCCGATGATGACCGCTCCACGCTGCTGCGTGCCGCCGCTGTCTCGCCGGGCACCTCCGCGCTCGACTGGATGTGCGCCCAGTTCGCCCTGCGCGTGGTGTGCGCGCTGGGGCCGCGCTTCAACCTGCGCAGCAACATCAACGACATCCTGACCGTCAGCGCCCAGGACATGGTGTGGCCCTACGGCGTGGTGCTGCGCGTGCAGCGCTTCCTGGCCGCGCGCTGCGCCGACATGCCGGCCTGGAAGGGCGCCGCGCGCCTGACCCCGGAGGAATTCCTCGAGCGGCACGGCCAGTGGAACAGCGCCTTCGACGAAAGCGCGCTGTTCTATTACCTCGACGAATACGTCAAGCACCACGCCAAGGACATGTTCGCCGTGTTCGACGTCTCGGCCGCGGCGCTGGCCGCGCGGCTGGACGGCGAGCGCGTGCTGCTGGTGCGCAATATCGACATGCTCAGCCACGTGCTGGACCTGCCCGAGCACGAGCGCAAGCTGCTGCTGTACGCCGCGCTGGCCAAGTACAAGCGCGACCTGCGCGCCGTGATGGTGGACTGCAAGGTGGCGCACAGCCAGGAGGCCTTCCAGATCCTGGCCGGGCTCACCGGCGCCAGCCCCGCGGCGGTGGCCGCCTCGCTGCGGCCTGGCTCGCGCCTGGAGACGCTCAACCTGATCGAGCAGCCGCTGCCCGAGAACAGCGTGACCGACCTCGGCGACCTGATGCGCCTGTCCGACCGCCTGCTGCACGTGCTGCTCGGCAACTACGCCGACGAGGCGGAGATGATGGCGGTGTTCACGCGCCCCGCCGCGGCGCCCACGCTGGGCACCGGCGACTATCCGCACGTCGAGACCGATGCGCGCTATCTCTCGGCGCTGCTGGCCAACGCCACCAGCCAGCACGCCTGCGGGGTCAACGTGCTGATCTACGGCCCGCCCGGCACCGGCAAGACCGAATTCGCCAGGCTGCTGGCGCGCGAGGCCGGCTGCGAGCTGTACGAGGTGGACTGTCTCGACCGCGACGGCAACAGCCTCTCGGGCAAGGACCGCTATCGCTCGCTGCAGGTGTCGCAGGCATTCCTGCGCGGCCGTCCGCACACGGCGCTGCTGTTCGACGAGGTGGAAGACGTGTTCCCCGGCAGCACGCGCGAGCTGACCAGCCTGTTCGGCCAGGAAGACCCGCGCGGCTCGGTCAACGGCAAGGCCTGGGTCAACCAGACGCTGGAGCAGAACCCGGTGCCGGTGATCTGGATTTCCAACTCGATCCGGCAGATCGATCCGGCCTACCTGCGCCGCTTCCAGTTCCACCTGGAGCTGAAGATTCCGCCGCCGCAGGTGCGCGAGAACATCATCCGCAAGCATCTCGGCGCGCTCGACGTGAGCGATGCCTTCATCGCCACGCTGGCCGCGCGCAAGACGCTCACGCCGGCGCAGGTGCAGTCGGCCGCGCGCTTCGTGCAGCTGGCGCGCACGGGCGTGGCCGAGCCGGTGGAGGCGCTGATCCTGCGCCAGCTCGACCATGCCGACCGCGCGATGGGCCTGCGCCCGGAGGTGGAAGGGCGGCCGCTGGTGACGCATTACCGGCTCGACTACCTCAACCTGGAGACGCGCTACGACGTGGGCAAGATCGTGCAGGCGCTCAAGGCGCGCGAGCGCGGCACGCTGTGCTTCTACGGGCCGCCCGGCACCGGCAAGACCGCGCTGGCCGAGCACATCGCCGCGGCGCTGGAGCAGCCGCTGATGATCCGCCGCGCGTCCGACCTGATGAGCAAGTACGTGGGCGAGACCGAGCAGCAGATCGCGGCGATGTTCGCGCGCGCCGAGGAGGAGGGCGCGGTGCTGCTGCTCGACGAGGCCGACAGCTTCATGCAGAGCCGCCAGAACGCCGTGCGCAACTACGAAGTGTCCGAGGTCAACGAGATGCTGCAGGGCATGGAGCGCTTCAACGGCATTTTCGTGTGCACCACCAACCTGTTCGAGCGCATCGACGAAGCCGCGCTGCGGCGTTTCTCGTTCAAGATCCGCTTCCTGCCGCTCAAGCCGGAGCAGCGCGCCGCGATGTTCGTGGAAGAAGCGCTCGACGGCGACGCCGCGCGCCTCGACAGCGCCATGCGCGAGGAACTGGCGCACCTGGACTGCCTGACGCCGGGCGACTTCGCCACGGTCAAGCGCCAGTGCGTGCTGCTGGGAGAGTCGCTGACGCCCGACGAATTCCTCGCGCAACTGCGCCAGGAGCATGCGGTCAAGCCCGACGTGCGGCAGCGCAGGCCGCTGGGCTTCCTGCAGTAGCGTGGGCGCGCGCCGGGGTCAGGCCAGCGCGGGAGCCGGCTCGATCGACACGGTTTGCGCGTCGGCCTCCACGTGCAGCAGCGCGGCGGCCATCGCGCGCAGGTGCGCGGCGTCCTTGGTGGACGCATAACGGTCGCGCGGCACCGCGCCGGCATCGGCGGCCAGGCCGTGCTCGCCAAGCTTGCGCTGCAACTGGCGCGCGATGGCGCTGCCGGTGTCGACCAGCGCCAGCCGGTCTCCCACCATGCCGTGGATCGCCTCCGCCAGGAACGGGTAGTGGGTGCAGCCCAGCACCAGCGTGTCGGCGCCGGCCGCGAGCATCGGCGTGAGATAGGCGTCGAGCTTCTCGCGCACGGCGGGGCCGGCCACGTCGCCTTCCTCGATCAGCGCGACCAGGCCGCTGCCGGCCTGGCAGAGAAAGCGGCTCTCGCCATCGAGCGAGGCCAGCAGCCGCGCGAACTTCGCGCTCCTGAGCGTGTTGCCGGTGGCCAGCACGCCGACCACCTTGCTGCGGCTCGCCGCGGCCGCCGGCTTGAGGCCGGGCTCGACGCCGATGATCGGCAGCGCCAGCCGCTCGCGCAGCGTGTGCACCGCGTGCATGGTGGCCGTGTTGCAGGCGATCACCAGCGCCTTGCAGCCTTGCGCCACCAGCCATTCGCAGGCCTGCAGCGTGCGCGCCTCGACGAAGCGCTCGGGCTTCTCGCCATACGGGTTGTACTTCGAGTCGGCGAGGTACAGCAGCGACTCATGCGGCAGCAGCGCGCGGACCTCGCGCAGCACGGACAGGCCGCCGAGGCCGGAGTCGAAGATGCCGATGGGTGCGTTGTTCACGGATGGCGTGTGGCGTATGGGAAGGAATTCGGGGCCCGCATGCAAAAAGCCGGGTCGGCGACCCGGCTCTCTACAGCGGCATGGCTGTCGCGGAAGCAGCCCGGATTATGCCGCGGCGACCGGGATCTTGCCGATCTTGGCCTGCCATTCGGCGGGGCCGGTCTTGTGCACCGAGGTGCCTTCGCTGTCCACGGCCACCGTCACCGGCATGTCCTTGACGTCGAACTCGTAGATGGCTTCCATGCCCAGGTCCGCGAAGCCGACCACCTTGGCTTCCTTGATCGCCTTGGCCACCAGGTAAGCGGCGCCGCCGACCGCCATCAGGTAGGCCGACTTGTGCTTCTTGATCGCCTCGATCGCCACCGGGCCGCGCTCGGCCTTGCCGATCATCGAGATCAGGCCGGTCTCGGCCAGCATCATCTCGGTGAACTTGTCCATGCGCGTGGCGGTGGTCGGGCCGGCCGGGCCGACCGCTTCGTCGCGCACCGGGTCGACCGGGCCGACGTAGTAGATCACGCGGTTCTTGAAGTCCACCGGCAGCTTCTCGCCCTTGGCCAGCATGTCGGCGATGCGCTTGTGCGCGGCGTCGCGGCCGGTCAGCATCTTGCCGTTGAGCAGCAGGGTCTGGCCCGGCTTCCACGACGCCACTTCCTCGGGCGTGAGCGTGTTCAGGTCGACGCGCTTGGAGGTTTCGGTGTTGGGCGCCCACTCGACCTTCGGCCATTGCGACAGGTCCGGCGCTTCCAGCCTGGCCGGGCCGCTGCCGTCCAGCGTGAAGTGCGCGTGGCGCGTGGCCGCGCAGTTCGGGATCATCGCCACCGGCTTGGAGGCCGCGTGGGTCGGGTAGCCCATGATCTTGACGTCGAGCACGGTGGCCAGGCCGCCCAGGCCCTGCGCGCCGATGCCCAGCGCGTTGACCTTCTCGTACAGCTCCACGCGCAGTTCCTCGATCCAGTCGCGCGGGCCGCGCGCGATCACGTCCTGGATGTCGATCGGGTCCATCAGCGATTCCTTGGCCATGACCATCGCCTTCTCCGCGGTGCCGCCGATGCCGATGCCCAGCATGCCGGGCGGGCACCAGCCGGCGCCCATTGTCGGCACGGTCTTGAGCACCCAGTCGACGATGGAGTCGGACGGGTTGAGCATGACGAACTTCGACTTGTTCTCCGAGCCGCCGCCCTTGGCCGCGACCTGGATGTCCACCGTGTTGCCGGGCACCACTTCATAGTGGATCACGGCCGGGGTGTTGTCGCGGGTGTTCTTGCGGCCGCCTTCGGGCGGGTTGACGATGGAGGCGCGCAGCACGTTGTCCGGATGGGTGTAGCCGCGGCGCACGCCTTCGTTGATCATGTCCGACAGCCCCATGGTGGCGCCGTCCCAGCGCACGTCCATGCCCACCTTGACGAAGATCGTGACGATGCCGGTGTCCTGGCAGATCGGGCGCTTGCCCTCCGCGCACATGCGGCTGTTGGTCAGGATCTGCGCGATCGCGTCCTTGGCGGCCGGACTCTGCTCCAGCTCATAGGCGCGGCCCAGGCTGGTGATGTAGTCCATCGGGTGGTAATAGCTGATGTACTGCAGGGAGTCGGCGACGCTCTGGATGAGGTCTTCTTGTTTGATGACGGTCATTTTTGTGGGGACAGGCGAGGGGGGAAATTCAACCCGGAATGATACACCCGCGCGGCGGCGTCGCGGCGCGCGCATGCGCGTGCCGGCAACGCCGCGGGTGATGCCGGGGCCGCATCGCGCGGCCCGCTGGGCGTTCCGGCGGCAGGCCGAAAAAAACCGCAGCCGGGGCTGCGGTCTGGTGGCCTCGCCGGGAGCGGCTTCAGTGCGCCTTGCCGGGCGCGGGGTGCGACACCAGCTTGTCGACGTAGGCCATTGCCACCGCCGAGAGCAGGAAGGCGAGGTGGATGATGACCTGCCACATGATGGTGTTCGGCGCGCGCTGGTCGGCGTCGATGAAGGTCTTGAGCAGGTGGATCGACGAGATGCTGATCAGCGCCATCGACAGCTTGACCTTGAGCACGCCGGCGTTGACGTGGTCGAGCCATTCCGGCTCGTCCGGATGGTTGTCCAGTCCCAGGCGCGAGACGAAGGTCTCGTAGCCGCCCACGATCACCATGATCAGCAGGTTGGAGATCATCACCACGTCGATCAGGCCCAGCACCACCAGCATGAACTTGGTCTCGTCGTATTCGGTGGCGTGCGCCACCAGGTGCCAGACCTCCACGCCGAAGTGATAGACGTAGACCGCCTGCGCGACGATCAGGCCGAGGTAAAGCGGCAGCTGCAGCCAGCGCGAGGAAAAGATCACGCTGGCCAGCGGGCCGAGCCGCCGGGGCTGGTTCGACATGGGATTCGATGCCATTGGGGTTGAAAGCGGAATGTAAGGGAAGGGTTGCAATTGTACATTGCGCATATTTCGCGAATCGCGCGTTTTGCACCCTGGCCGGCCTTCAACCTGTTCAGCCGCCGCGATCTTGCCCGGCGCCGGCCGCCGCGCCGGCGCCGTCGCGCCACGTGCGCCGGGCGAGCGGGCCGGGCCAGCTCGCCAGCACGATGCCGGCCAGCACGCAGGCCAGCGCCACGCCATGCGCCCAGCCCGGCTTCTCGCCGAGGAAGACGATGCCGTAGGTGGCCGCCGCGACCGGCAGCACCGCGGTGAACACGCCGGCCAGTTGCGCGGGCACGTGGCGCACGCCCTTCATCCACAGCCAGAACGAGAAGATGCTGGCCGACAGCGCGTACCACAGCAGCATCAGCCAGATGCCGGGCGGGACCGAGGCCATGTCGAACGTGAGCAGCGGCACCAGCCCCAGCGGCAGCATCAGCAGACCGCCGATCAGGTGCGTGTAGGCGCAGATCTCGATCGCCGCCAGCGTCTGCGCCAGCCGCCGCGACAGGATCACGTAGATCGATTCGCAGATCACCGCGCCCATGATCATCAGGTTGCCGAGCAGCGCCTGCCCGCCGTCGGTCCCGCCGCCGGCGCCGTGCCCGGTGCCGCGCGCCACGTTCAGCACCGCGATGCCCGCCACCGCCAGCAGCACCGACAGCACGGTGCGGCGCGACAGCCGCTCGCGCAGGACCAGCCACGACAGCAGCGCCACCGTGGCCGGGATGGTGCTGGTGATCACGCCCGCGGCCATCGCGCTGGTCAGGCGCACGCCGCCCAGCATCAGCAGCGTGAACAGGAAGGTGCCGAAGAACGCCTGCAGGAACAGGTTGAGCCACTCGCCGCGCGACACCGCGCGCATGCGCGCGGGCCGGTACCACGGTGCCAGGCACACGATGGCGATGGCAAAGCGCAGCAGCGCGAACAGCAGGATCGGCACGTAGGCCACGATGGCCTTGCCCAGTCCGACATTGCTGCCGACCAGGGCCATCGCGGCGATCAGGAGGAGGGAGTGGACGGGCAAGTCGTGGACGGCCAAGTCGGCTCGGCGGGCGGCGTGCGGCGCGCGCAAACTCCGCGAATGTCGCAGCGCCGTGTTCGGAATAGGGCTCGCGGCATTATAGCTGTGCTAGCCTAATGGAGAAGGCTGCACATCGGCATGCGGGCGCCGCGATCGCGCCACCCGCGTTGCCGGCGCAACGCTCGCCGATGCTGCGCCGCACGCAAGCGGCATGCTGCATTGCAGCAGCCGGACCCGGCCCGGCGGGGGCCTGAAAACCCCCGGCGGCACGTCAGGTTTAAGTAAGCCGTCGGGCGTAAGTTTGCAGCCACGCAGCCACACCATATCAGGAGACAAACAAATGTCCGCCATCGAATCGGTGATGCAGGAGCATCGCGTTTTCAATCCCCCGGAGTCGTTCGCAAAGCAGGCCGCGGTGCCAAGCATGGAGGCCTACCGGGCGCTGTGCGATGAAGCGGAGCGTGACTATGAGGGCTTCTGGGCGCGGCATGCGCGCGAACAGCTGCACTGGAGCAAGCCTTTCACCAAGGTGCTCGACGAAAGCAACGCGCCGTTCTACAAATGGTTCGAGGACGGCGAGCTCAACGCCTCCTACAACTGCCTCGACCGCAACCTCGCCAACGGCAACGCCGACAAGGTGGCGATCGTGTTCGAGGCCGACGACGGCGCCGTCAGCAAAGTCACCTACCGCCAGCTTCACACCAAGGTCTGCCAGTTCGCCAACGGCCTCAAGGCGCTCGGCATCAGGAAGGGCGACCGCGTCGTCATCTACATGCCGATGTCGGTCGAAGGCGTGGTGGCCATGCAGGCCTGCGCGCGCATCGGCGCCACCCACTCGGTGGTGTTCGGCGGCTTCTCCGCCAAGTCGCTGCAGGAGCGTCTGGTGGACGTCGGCGCGGTCGCGCTGATCACCGCCGACGAGCAGATGCGCGGCGGCAAGGCGCTGCCGCTCAAGGCCATCGCCGACGAAGCGCTCGCGCTGGGTGGCTGCGAAGCCGTGAAGAGCGTCATCGTGTATCGCCGCACCGGCGGCAAGGTCAACTGGACCGAAGGCCGCGACCGCGCGATGGACGACGTCGCCAAGGGCCAGCCCGAGACCTGCGAAGCCGAGCCGGTCAGTGCCGAGCACCCGCTGTTCGTGCTCTACACCTCCGGCTCCACCGGCAAGCCCAAGGGCGTGCAGCACAGCACCGGCGGCTACCTGCTGTGGGCGCTGATGACGATGAAGTGGACTTTCGACATCAAGCCCGACGACCTGTTCTGGTGCACCGCCGACATCGGCTGGGTCACGGGCCACACCTATATCGCCTACGGCCCGCTCGCCGCCGGCGCCACCCAGGTGGTGTTCGAAGGCGTGCCCACGTATCCCAACGCCGGCCGCTTCTGGGACATGATCGCGCGCCACAAGGTCAGCATCTTCTACACCGCGCCGACCGCGATCCGCTCGCTGATCAAGGCCGCCGACGCCGACGAGAAGGTCCATCCGAAGCAGTACGACCTGTCCAGCCTGCGCCTGCTCGGCACCGTGGGCGAGCCGATCAACCCGGAAGCCTGGATGTGGTACCACCACAATATCGGCAACGAGCGCTGCCCGATCGTGGACACCTTCTGGCAGACCGAGACCGGCGGCCACATGATCACGCCGCTGCCGGGCGCCACGCCGCTGGTGCCGGGCTCGTGCACCTTGCCGCTGCCCGGCATCATCGCCGCCATCGTCGACGAGACCGGCCAGGACGTGCCCAACGGCAGCGGCGGCATCCTCGTCGTCAAGCGCCCGTGGCCGTCGATGATCCGCACCATCTGGGGCGATCCGGACCGCTTCAAGAAGAGCTACTTCCCCGAGGAACTCGGCGGCAAGCTCTACCTTGCCGGCGACGGCTCGATCCGCGACAAGGAAACCGGCTACTTCACCATCATGGGCCGCATCGACGACGTGCTCAACGTCTCGGGCCACCGCATGGGCACGATGGAGATCGAGTCGGCGCTGGTGTCCAACCCGATCGTGGCCGAGGCCGCCGTGGTGGGCCGCCCCGACGACATGACCGGCGAGGCCATCTGCGCCTTCGTGGTGCTCAAGCGCTCGCGCCCGACCGAGGAAGAAGCCAAGCAGATCGCCACCGAGCTGCGCAACTGGGTCGGCAAGGAGATCGGCCCGATCGCCAAGCCCAAGGACATCCGCTTCGGCGACAACCTGCCCAAGACCCGCTCCGGCAAGATCATGCGGCGCCTGTTGCGCTCGCTGGCCAAGAACGAGGAAATCACCCAGGACACCTCGACCCTGGAAAACCCCGCCATCCTGGACCAGCTCAAGCAGGTCCAGTAAGCAGGGCACGCACCGGCCGGCCGGTACGCCACGCGCGTGCCGGCCGGCCGTTTCCGCATCCGCGGCGCCAGTCCAACCACGCATCCCATGCCCGACGAACAGTCGCGCTTCCGCCGCCGGCTGCTGCTCTACTACGGCTTGTTCACCGTCGGCCTCTTCACGTTCATCGGCATGATGGGCCTGCTGGAGCATTCCAGCGGCGACGCGCTCTGGCTCGGCTACGTCTTCCTGTTCGTCACCATCGCCATCTATGCGTGCATCGGGCTGATCTGTCGCACCTCCGACCTCAATGAATACTACGTGGCGGGGCGCCGCGTGCCCGCCATGTTCAACGGCATGGCGATCGCCGCCGACTGGATGAGCGCCGCGTCCTTCATCGGCCTGGCCGGCATCCTGTTCGCCTCGGGCTACGAAGGGCTCGCCTACGTGATGGGCTGGACCGGCGGCTACTGCCTGGTCGCCTTCCTGCTCGCGCCCTACCTGCGCAAGTACGGCGGCTACACCATCCCCGACTTCCTCGCCGCGCGCTACGGCAACGGCAAGCCCGGCGGCAACCTGCCGGTGCGCGCGATCGCCGTGCTGGCCGCCTCGCTCTGCTCCTTCGTCTACCTGGTGGCGCAGATCCAGGGCGTAGGGCTGATCGTCACGCGCTTCATCGGCGTGGAGTTCGCTGTCGGCGTGTTCTTCGGCCTGGCCGGCATCCTGGTCTGCTCGTTCCTCGGCGGCATGCGCGCGGTCACGTGGACCCAGGTCGCGCAATACATCATGCTGATCGTCGCCTTCCTGGTCACGGTGTCGATGATCGCGTGGAAACATCATCACGACGCGCTGCCCCAGCTCAGCTACGGCAAGCTGCTCTCGCAGCTCGACACGCGCGAGCGCGAAATAGAGCGCGACCCGGCCGAGCAGGTCGTGCGCGAGTTCTATCGCCAGCAAGCCATCCGCATGCAGGAACGCATCGCCAGGCTGCCGCAGTCGTTCGCCGAGGAACGCGACGCTCTGTCCGCGCGGCTGCAGGAACTGCGCCTGCGCAACGCGCCGCTGCGCGAGATCAAGACTGTCGAGCGCGAGCGCATCGAATTCCCGCGCGACGTCGCCGCGGCGCAGCTGCAATGGAGCCAGCAGCGCGAAGAAGCGCTCGCGCGCAGCCAGCCGTCCACGCCCTCCACCGAACCCTATCCCTCCGCCTCCGAGCAGGAGCGCAAGACCAAGCGCCTCAACTTCGTGCTGCTCGTGTTCTGCCTGATGCTCGGCACCGCCAGCCTGCCGCACATCCTCACGCGCCTCTACACCACGCCGTCGGTCAAGGAAACACGCAGCTCCGTGGCCTGGGCCGTGTTCTGCATCGCGCTGCTCTACGTCTCCGCGCCCACGCTCGCCGCGCTGGTGAAATACGAATTCTTCCAGCACCTGGTCGGCACGCCCTACGCCGAACTGCCGCAGTGGGTAGTGCAATGGCGCAAGGTCGACCCGCCCGTGTTCGGCATCCGCGACGTCAACGGCGACGGCATCGTGCAATGGGCCGAGATCCTGATCCAGCCCGACATGATCGTGCTCGCCGCGCCCGAGATTGCCGGCCTGCCCTACGTCATCTCCGGCCTCGTCGCCGCCGGCGCGCTCGCCGCGGCGCTCTCCACCGCCGACGGCCTGCTGCTCACCATCGCCAACGCGCTCTCGCACGACGTCTTCTATCACATGATCGACCGCACCGCGAGCCACCAGCGGCGCGTCACCACCGCCAAGATCGTCCTGCTCGGCGTCGCGCTGTTCGCCTCGTACGTCACCTCGCTGCGGCCCGGCAACATCCTCTTCCTGGTCGGCGCCGCCTTCTCGCTGGCCGCCTCCAGCTTCTTCCCGGTACTCGTGCTCGCCATCTTCTGGCGCCGCACCACCGCCGCCGGCGCGGTCGCCGGCATGACCGCCGGCCTCGGCGTGGCGGTCTACTACATCTTCGTCAACTACCCGTTCTTCACCCGCATGACCGGCATCTTCGGCAACCGCTGGTTCGGCGTCGACCCCATCGCGTCAGGCGCCTTCGGCGTCCCCGCCGGCTTCGCCGTCGCCATCCTCGTCAGCCTGCTGACCCCACGCAACGCGCCCGTGATCGACCGCCTCGTGACCTACCTGCGACGTGGCTGACGGACCGCTTCACGAAACACTGGAATTGCCGGACAAGTCTGTTATAATCGCCGACTTCCCGGAGAGATGGATGAGTGGTTTAAGTCGCACGCCTGGAAAGCGTGTATAGGTTAATAGCCTATCGGGGGTTCGAATCCCCCTCTCTCCGCCAAGAATGAAAAGAGCCCTGTAAGTCATTGACTTACAGGGCTTTTTGTTTTTGGGGATCGTTATGAGGGCGCCACGTCGCCAAGCAGTTTTGGCTGCGCGCAAAAAATGCTGGAAGAGCAGCGTTGTCCTGCCTCATGGCAAGCGGCGGCGGCGCCAGGTACACCCTGGTTCACCGTCTCATGCCGACATTGATCACGCCAGCATGGCGTGACGCAGGGAAAACGAGCGCCGCAGTTCGGTGCTCGAACTGGCTCAGTGCAATACATCAATACGTGGAAGGCACGCCAATCGATATTATTTGGCGTGAAATTTACGCTTCTCTTGCTTTCGTATGGCCAAATGGCATATCGCTGTTACGCTCAGAAATCCGAATGCCTGTTACGCTAAATCAAAGCTGATGCGGGCCAAGGATTTAATCAACGATATCCTTGAGTCCATAACTCAGCCAGACGATCCCATGCTCGACGAGCCTGCTGCTCATTGCGCAGTTCGCCGCCGCTCCTCCTGCAGGTCCGATACTCAGAGTACGATTTCCTTCCGCTCCTTGGTCGCTGCGCCTATGAGGTTCTCATCTCGGGAGTGTCACCTGTTCATAGCATGGTGGGCAGGGAAAAAAATATCGTGATGGATATTAATCGATAACCTTCGGTCGAGATTGCTGATAAATCGCTACTTCACATAAGCGTAGGTCCATAAACTGTCACGCTATTTTTATTATGTTTTGTTACGGCGAAAAATAGAAATAGTTCTCACCATGTCGACGCAAAAAATTGATCGCCGAGAGACACCAGGAAACCTGTTTGATTTTCAGGCTGGCGTCAGCTTGGCAGGGTCTACTAGGCGACATGGTTATCGTCATGGAAAGACATCCGATGGAACACAAGGTCCAGCACTACTCAAGATTGATGATCGTTCTGCACTGGCTTACCGCGCTCTGCGTGGGGATCGCATGGTTGCTCAGCGAGGGTGGGCCGGCGGTCGTGCGCAATCCGCCGACGTGGCATTTCATGTTCGGACTGGCCGTGCTGCTGCTGGTAGTGCCGCGTATCGGCGCGCGGCTGGCTGGTGGCGCGCCTCCGCTCGACGCGGGCAGCCCGCCGTTGCTGCAGCTTGCCGCCAAGGTCGGTCATGGGGTGCTTTATCTGTTCCTGATCGCCATGCCGTTGACGGGCTGGTACGCCGCCTCGGCGCTGGGTATCCCGGTCACGGTGTTCGGGGTGGCCTTGCCGGCGCTGACGGATCCGGTCCAGCCACCGCCGGGCTTCGTTGCTGAACTCCACAGCACGGGCGGTTCCGTGTTTCTGGTCATCGCGGGCCTGCACGGACTCATGGCGCTGTATCACCACTTCGTGCTGAAGGACGACACGCTGCGGCGCATGACACCCTGACCCGGCCGCGTTGCGCTGTCGATGCCTGCCGCCGACCGTGGCTGGCGGCTGCGGAAATCATGGCGTCGAGGGGGGCTCGTCCGGCCATGCGATGATGGCCTCGAAGCCATCGCTTCTTCCGCTCGCGGGCGAGCGAAGCGTCAGGCTTCCGCCGGTCTGGTCCATGATGGCGCGAACGATGGACAGGCCCAGGCCGGTTCCCGCGGCCGACGTGACGCCGCGCCTGAAGGGCTCGGTGATCCGCGGCAGCATTTCGGTCGGGACCACCGGCCCCCGATTGACCACGCGAACCTGCTGGCCCGGTCCGGCGATCACGTCGACCGGGCCGTCCGCCGCGCCGTGGAGCAGGGCATTCTGGATCAGGTTGCGCACGGCGATGGCAAAGGCGTCGAGATTGATCCGGCGCGTCAGGACCAGTCCATCGCAGACCTGCAGCGTCACCCGGGCTGGCGTGCCGGAGGTCGGCTGGAAGTCCCGCACCACCAGGCGCAGCGCGGGAAGGAGGTCGGACGCCGTTTGCGCCTGGGCGAAGCCCGCGTCGAGCCGGGCGAGCTGCAGCAGCTTTTCGGACAGGCGCGACAGATGCCGCAGGGAAAGCTCGACTTCCTTCAGGCGCTGGCCCGCTGGCTGATCACCAAGCTCGACGGCCAGCAACTGCGTTTGCGCCAGGGCGCCGGCGATCGGGGTTCGCAGCTCATGCGCGCTGCTGGCCGCGAAGGCGCGTTCCGCGTCCAGCGCCGCGCTCAGGCGCTTGAGCAGGCTGGCCACCGCGTCGGCGATGGGCGCGAGTTCGGCGGGTTGTCCTTCTGTCGCCAGGGGAGACAGATTGTGGCTGCTCCGCTCGGAGATGTCGCGCGCCAGGCGCCCGACGGGGCGCATCGCGCGCTGGATCGCGATCCAGATGCCGGCGGCGGCCAGCGGTATCAGGCCGAGGAGCGGCCACAGTACCGCGTCGAGCGCCGCTCTGAGGGCCGCACGGCGATACCCCGTGTGCTCGACCAGGACGATCGAGAATCCGGAGCGGGGGTCCCGCTTCGAGAAAAGGCGCTTGCCGCCGAGTTCCGAAAATCCCGCCGCAACGGGCGCCGGCGGCAGGCTTTCCGGTGCGTCGTCCGTGCGCAGCACCACACGGCCGCGCGGGTCGATCAGATAGTAGGTGAAGTAGGCCGTCCCCTGGTCGGGGTCGGCGCCCCGTACGCGATCCTGGCCATGCTCGTCCCCCTCCTGGATTTCATGCACGGCGAGCGGCAGCAGGCGCAAGGCGCCTTGCCGCAGCGACTGATCGAACGCTTCGTTGATCTGCGCGGACATGACCATGCCGGCGATGCTCGCAGCGCCGATCCAGAGCAGGGCCATGCTTGCCGAGACACCCGCGGCGAGCCGCCAGGCAATCGAAGGGCGCGCCATGTTCAGCCTTCCACCTGGTAGCCCAGTCCCCGGACGGTGTTCACGAAGTCCTTGCCGAGCTTCCTGCGCAGGCGGCTGACATAGACCTCGACCGCATTGCTTTCGATTTCCGCGCCGAATTCGTATAGCGAATCCTCGATCTCGCCCTTGGTGACGATCGCGCCGCGATGGCGGACGAGCCGCTCCAGGACCGCCCACTCCCGCGCGGTGAGCCCCGCGTCCTTGCCGTTCACCATTGCCCGCTTGCGGGCCAGGTCGATGGAGACCGGGCCGATGTCCCGCACCGGGTTGGGGTCGCCCGTGTAGCGGCGCGCCACGGCGGATATGCGCGCGTTCATTTCACTCAGATCGAACGGTTTGACCAGATAGTCGTCCGCGCCGGCGTTCAGTCCTTCGATCCGCACGGCGATCTGATCCTGCGCCGTGGCGATGATGACGGGAACCGGGTTGCGCGCCGCGCGCAGTTCGCGCAGCAGCGCCAGGCCGCAGCCGTCGGGCAGGCCGAGATCGAGGAGAACCAGCTCATAGGCGACGGTAGCCAGGGCCGACCGCGCCTCGTCGATGGTCCGCAGCCAGTCGACGCTGTGGCCGTTCAGTGCGATGTGGTCCCGCACGGCCGCGCCCAGCACCGGGTCGTCTTCGATCAGCAATGTCCGCATGAATCTCCTCCAGGAAGCCGACGCCCGAGCATGCCACGCCAGCCTGACGGGCGGCTGAACAACCGGCGGACCTTTTCAGGCTGGCGTCAGGTCTAGGTTGTCCAATGGCACGGGTGCTGTCATGGTAGCAACGCCTGATGCCAATATTCGGGATGCCGGCGCGGAAAAAGCCAAAAGGCTGGCCCGCGCGGCGTCATCTTCAAGAGAAAATGGATCGCCCGTGTCGGCCGGACGGGATCCCGCCATGCTCTGCGCGAGAGAGCGGGTGCTGAAACAAATACCGGAATCGGGGGAGTTGGATGCGTCGCACACATACGGAAAGACACCTGATCGCGCGCGTTGGTTGGCTGCGAGCCGCCGTGCTCGGCGCCAATGACGGGATCATCTCGACGGCGAGCCTGATCCTGGGCGTGGCCTCGGCAGCGGGTTCCCAAGGCAATGTCCTGCTGACGGGCGTGGCCGGTCTGGTCGCCGGCGCCATGTCGATGGCGGCGGGGGAATATGTCTCGGTCAGTTCGCAGTCCGATACCGAGGAAGCCGATCTCGCGCGGGAAAAATACGAACTCGCGAAGGATGTGGAGTTCGAGGAAAAGGAACTGGCGCATATCTATGTTTCCCGCGGCGTCGAGGCCGGACTTGCGCGCCAGGTGGCCCAGCAGTTGATGGCCAAGGATGCCCTGGGTGCCCATGCCAAGGATGAGCTCGGCATTTCGGAGATCACCACGGCGCGCCCCGTGCAAGCCGCGCTGGCGTCGGCGGCGAGCTTCTCGGTCGGGGCGGCCGCTCCGCTCGCACTCGTCGTGGCTTCGCCATCGAACTGGTTGTTGCCGGTGGTATCCGCTGGGTCCCTGGCGTTCCTGGGGCTGCTTGGCGTGGCCAGCGCCAAGGCTGGCGGCTCCGGCATCCTGAAGCCGACGATCCGCGTGGTGTTCTGGGGCGCGCTCGCAATGGCCGTGACTGCCGGGATCGGCGCCGCTTTCGGCGCGGCGGTCTGAAACGCTCCGGCGTGTGCGGCATGGATCGTTCCGGGGCAGCAGTACCATGCCGGCGACGCGGCGCATGCGCTCGATCCGGTCCCGCGGAATCCGCGTGCGCAAAAAAGAAAAGCCCCGCGGAAACAAATTCCGCGAGGCTTTCATCTTCCATCCTTCCATTGCGCCTGCCGGACCCGGGCCCAGCCAAGAGGGCCCGGAAATACCGACCCGCTCAAGCGCGCCGGATCCCGCTTACTTCGGCAGCAGGCCGGACAGTGGTTTCTGCGACAGGAACATCGAGCTCATCTCGTCCGCCGTCAAGGCGCGATTCCACATCGCCAGATCGGAGAAGGCCATCTGCATGGGCTTGTCGGACGTGGCGCGGCTGGGATCGTAGGATCCGGCGGTCTGCCCGTTCTTGACCATGTAGAACTTGCCGGTTCCATCCTCTCCCAGGCCGAAGCCGACTTCGCTTGCCTGATTCACGCCGGCCAGGCCCGCGACGTTCATGCCGGCGGCGAACGCATGGGTCTGCGACTGGGTGCCCAGGATGGGATCGAACACGTAGCCCGACATGGTTTTCCCGCCGACGTCGACCACCAGCGCGAAGTACACCCACTGGTTCTCGCTGAACGGGATGTACGGGCTGTTGGTGTCGGTGCGGTGCGAGCCGTCCGCGACGTTGAACTCCGCGCCGCATCCGAACATGCTGATGATGATGCCCGCGGTGCCGCCGCTGGTGGCGTAGCCGGTCTTGTTGCTGAGGATGGGCTCGCCGACGGTGTTGGTGCTGCACGCGGGGGCCTTGTACCAGAAGCCGATGGTGAAGGCGCCGCTGCTGGCGATCGCGCTGTTCACCACGTCCTGCGCGGCGGACTGCGGCGTGAGCCGGTAGCCGTCGTAGCCGGCGGCGTTCGCGATGGCGGTGTCGATGAACAGGCCATGTCCGCCGAGCGGGTCGGCGGTGGTGGCGCCGCCGTTGGCATCGGCCGCCCACGGTCCCATCGTGCTGTGACCGAGCGCATCGACGGGCGCGGTGAGCTGCGGGTCTTCGCCGAAGGGGTAGTAGACCGTCAGCCCGTTGGCGAGGGTGGTGGCCAGCGGCACCGGGGGCTGCGCCTTGATGTACGAGATCTGCGGCGTGAGCACGGCGCGGGCCGCCGTGCCCGCGACCACGGTGTAGCTGAACTGGTACTTGCCGGTCTTCAGTTCGTTCCGGTCGGCGAGCGGGTCGGTGTAGGTCGTCGTGCCCGCGGGCAGCGTGGCGATTGCCGTGCCGTCGCGCATCACGGTGATGGCCGCGCCGGCGGGCGCGGTCCAGTTGAGCACGGCGCGCGCGCGCGTGGTGGTGTCCTCGGCAATCTGGACGGTCAGCGCGGGAGGCTGCGCGCCGATCAGCTGGCCGCCGTCCATCGCGTAGTCCTGGCCGGCCGGCGTCTTGTCCAGATAGGCCAGCATGGTCGGGGCCACGTCCGCGATGCTGGCATATTGGTACAGCCCCGCGACGGTCGCCGGCAGCGCCGGGGTGGCGCCCCGCTGGCCATTGTTCTCGTCCTGGTTGACGGCGATGAACGCGGCCGACTGCGGCACCTGGGGCAGCCCGTCGGCGCGGCCGTTGGCGTTCAGGCCGTGGCTCGAGGCCACCACGATCAGCCATTTGCTGTCGGGATTCCTGGCGGTTTCCGACAGCAGCGTGCCGACCGCCGCGTCCAGCTGCGCGAGCTTCTGCGCGTACTGGGACGAGGCCAGGCCATTGCCCAGCGCCACGTCCTCGGCGGAATGGTACTGGGCGACGATGCTCGCGTAGCCGCCGTTGCCGATCATCTGGACGGCGTTGCGCGTGACGCAGTCGTCGGGGGTGGCGTCCTGGGAGCAGTCGGTCAGCGTGTCCAGCGCGCCCGCGGTGTGGTCGGACGCCAGCAGGGTCGCCAGCGGCGCCGAGGCGACGGTCGCCCCGGTCAGGTCCGTGCTGGCTGCCTTGACCCTGCCGAACAGGGTCTGCACGGCGGGTTTCTGGCCGGGCGCGATCGCGAAGATGCGATGCCGGCTGGCCCACGTTCCCGTCAGCAGCGTCGCCCATCCGGGCGCGTCCAGGTTGGGCTGCTGGCTGACGCCGTTGAGCACGCCGCCGCTGTAGGCGAGCTGCGGCTGGAGCTTGGCGAGATTCGGCAGCTGGCCCGACGCGATGCCCTGGCGCACGGCGTCGTACGTGACGCCGTCGAGATCGACGAACAGCGTGCGCTTGGCCAGGGTGGCGGACGGCGTGGGCGTGCCGGTGCCGGGGGGCGGCACGACGGGTGCGCCGGCGCTGGCGTTAGCGTCGTCGCTGCTGCCGCAGCCGCTCAGGGCGCTGCCCATGAGCCCGGCCAGGGCCAGCGTGCCGGCAAGTCTGGCCAGCGGCCAGCGCCGGTGTTGCGCGCGCTGGCGCGCGATGGCGGCGGCACTGTCGCGCGCCGCGGCCGGCGGCCGCGGACTGCCGCCCGCCCGCAGAGGATCGTATTGGATGTTCATGTTGTGGAATGGCTGGATTGGGGATGGATGTCGAGACCCTGGGGTCTGCCGTGTCCCGCCAGGCCGGCGCGCCGGCCTGGCATCGTTGCTATGCGCCCGCGCCCATCGCCGGGTCCGAGACGGTGTCCTTGCCGGTTTCGATCCGGCCGGCGAAACGGCGCTTGAACGACGGCGATGTGCTGGCGCCGACGCTGAAGTCGTACCAGTTGCCGCTGTCGGCGACCGGCCAGCTCAGTTCGCCCACCGAGTTCGGCGCCACCGTGGCCGTCCACGGGCCGTCGGTGTGATAGGCGTTCGCGGTGACGGTGAAGGTGCAGGGCTGGCTGCCCTTGTTGTACAGCTTGACGCTGACCGAGGCGGCGTCGCACGGCTGGTAGCAGACCTGGATTTCCGGGCTTGCCGTGCCGGTGGTTTCGTTCAGGTCGCCGGCGAATTCGCGGTGGTAGCCATTGGGGCCAAGCACCCAGAGGCGATACTTGCCGTTGTCGGCGGCGGTCGGCAGCCAGCTGCCGGTCAGCGACTTGTTGGCCTCGACCAGGTAGCGGCGCGGGATGAGGTCCAGGTGCAGCTGGTCGTAGACGTGGAAGAGCGCGCCCACGCCGTTGGTGCTGGCGTTGACGAATTCCAGCGTGACCGCGCCCGGCTGCGCGTTCGGATGCATGGTGGTATGCAGTTCGTAGGGCAGCGCGCGCGACGGCCGCGTGCCGGCCGCCTGGGCGGGCAGGGCGGAGGCGGGCGTGGCGCCGGGCACGGGAATGGCGGTCTTGGCGCTCTGCGCGATCGCCAGCGCGTCGGCGCTGACCTTGGTCATGCGGCCGGACAGGGTCGGCACCACGGCGGCGTTCGGGTTCACGAAGTCGAAGCACGAGGTCAGGTCGCCGCAGACGGTGCGGCGGTAATTGCTGATCTGGGGCTCGACCACGCCGAAACGCTTTTCGAGGAACATCAGCGTCGACGTGTGATCGTAGACCTGCGAGTTGACGAAGCCGCCGCGGCTCCACGGAGAAATCACGAACATCGGCACGCGCGGGCCCGGGCCGTAGGGGCGGCCGTCTATCGCGGGCTGGTTGCTCGTGGCCGGTGTGTAGGTGTGATACTCCGGCGCCATGTCGCTGTCCGAAAGCGTGCTGCCGCCCGCCAGCGTGCCGTCCGTATTGCGCGACGGCGCGCTCGGCGGCGGCAGGTGGTCGAAGAAGCCGTCGTTCTCGTCATAGTTGACCAGCAGCACGGTCTGGCTCCAGATCTCGGGGTTCGCGGTCAGGGCGTCCAGCACCTGCTGCACGTACCAGCCGCCCTGCGCCGGGCTGGAGGGGCCGGGATGCTCGCTGTATTGCGAGGGCGGGATGATCCAGGAGACCGACGGCAGCGTGCCGTTCTGCACATCGTTGCGGAACGTCTCGAGCAGGCCTTCCGGCATGGTGTTGCCAAAGCCCTTGGCCAGCGGGCTCAGCGCGTCGTCGATCTCCGGGTTGTAGACCGGGCCGGCCGCCGTCGGCGACTGCGCCAGGCTTTCCGTCGCCACGTACAGCGGCCGGCGCGTCGAGGGCATCTGCTCGATGGCCTTGCGCCAGTGGCGAAAGCCCATCATTTCATTGCAGCCGAAGTTGTCGATCAGGCTTTGGTAGACCTTCCAGCTGACGCCCGCGCGCTCCAGGCGGTCGGCGTATGTGGTCCACGTCCATCCGGTGGTGGAGGCGCCGATGTCGTTGCCGCCGTTGAATTCGTTGTTCAGCCCCGCGACCGCGACCGGCGCGTTGGTGTTCGGGTCCAGTCCGTTCGGGCCGTTGGTGCCGGTCCAGTAGAACAGGCGGTTGGCGATGGTGCCGGTGTGCATGCCGCAGTGATAGGCGTCGCACACCGTGAAGGCGTCGGCGAGCGCGCGCTGGAACGGCACTTCCGCGGTGTCGTAGTAGCCCATCGACAGCGGCGTCTTCGCGTTCGGCCAGGCCGCCATGCGGCCGTGGTCCCAGGCGGCCTGCGCGTCGTTCCACGTGTGCGGCGTGCCGCCGGCGCGCTGCGCGTTGCCTGCGGTCCCGTCGAGGTGATACGGGATGAGGGTGGTGGCGCCGTAGTTCTGGTAGAAGATGTTGGCGGTGTTCGCGGACGGAACCGGGAAGCGGTCCCCGTAGCCGCGCACGCCTTTGTGCGTGCCGAAATAGCTGTCGAACGAGCGGTTCTCCAGCATCACCATCACCACGTACTTGACGTCCTGGATGGAGCCGGTGGCGTTGTTGGCCTCGATGGCCAGCGCGCGCCGGATGCTCGGGGGGAAGGTGGAGAGCGTCGCGACCGCGGCGGCAGTGCCAAGGGACGAGCGCAGGAACTTGCGTTTGGAAGGATTGAAGGTCATACCGGATCAGGGATTGTGGGTGGCTCGGACAGGCTCGGGCGCGCCCCGGTCAGGGCGCCGGCGCGCAGTGCACCGTGGTGCAGGCCGCCGGCGTGGAGGCGCCGCCGCCGGTATTGCCGGGGTTGGCCGGGGTGGTCGGCGTCGTCGCGTTGTCATCGCCACCGCAGCCGCCCAGCAACAGCACGATGCATAGCGCACCAATGCCCAGCATGGATCGGCCTGTTGCTTGATGTGTAGGGATCGGTCTAGTCATGAGATTGGTCAGTTGCAGTCCGAGCACGAATCGTTGTGATGGGCTTCGTGGTCAATCGAGCGGTGCGCAATGCGCGAGTATCGCGATGACCGCGGGCGTACCTGGAGCAGGCTCGGCTGCGAGGGAAAAGGTGTTCCGGTACGCTTCATGGGGTGTTTTCGACGCCACGAGGGCGTTCAGCAAAGGTGCGTCTCCACGCCCGCGCGCTCGCAGAGCGCCTGCAGTTCGGCGGAGGCGTCGGCATCGGTGAAGAAGTGGTCGACCTGCTCGAGCCGCGCCACCCGGCAGGGCGCCTCGCGCAGGAACTTGCTGCTGTCGGCAAGCAGCAGCCTGCGGTGGCTGTGCGTGAGGAGGACCTGCGACAGTTCGGCTTCGTCCGGCTGGAATTCGTAGAGCGTGCCGTCGGCGCTCACGGCGCCCACGCCGCAGATCGCGAAGTGCGCGCGGAACTTGCGCAGGAAGTCGAGCGTGGTGCTCCCCATCACGTCGCGGTCGGCCGGCCGCAGCTTGCCGCCGGCCACCCAGGTCTCTATCTCGGGTTTGTCGGCCAGGGCCCGCACGGCATCGATGTTGTTCGTCACCACGCGCAGCGGCCGGTCCGGCGGCAGGGCGCGCGCGAATTCCGCCACCGTGGTGCCATAGCCAAGAAAGATCGTCGCGTCGTCCTGCATGAGGCCGACGGCCGCCTGCGCGATGCGGCGCTTGCGCTCGATCTGGACATTGCTTCTCTGCAGGAAACTCTGGTTGTGCTGGTTCGTCGGCAGGCTCAGCCCGCCGTGCACGCGCCTGACCAGGCCTTGCTCATCGAGATCGTTGATGTCGCGCCGGATCGTCTGGCTGCTCACGTTGAAGCGGCTGGCCAGTTGCTCGGTGCTCAGTTGGTCGACTTCGTGCAGCCAGTCGAGGATGTCCCGTTGTCGGCGGCTCAGGCTCATTGTTCATTCGCTCAAGATTTATGTTCGAATGAAAATTTACCCGCCGAATGTGACGGCAAAATGATATCGGCGGCGAAAGCGTGGATAGTTTTGGCCGCTTCCGGTGCGTTTCCGGTGCGCTGTCGGCGGGCTTCCGGCGGGCGGATAGGGTCGCGGGAGGTCGTGCGGAAGAGGAAGGCGCCGGGTTCGCCGTCATCGGCGATGACGGCGTTCAGGCGCTCACGGGGCCTGCACCCCGCTGTCTGGCCGTATCTTCAGGCGGACAGGCTTGCGTATCGACGCGGTGCGTCGGCGCCCGAATGGCGACGGCTCCGGGCGGGCCGCGCGGATCGGCCGGCCTGGCCGGATGCGCGCGCGCGGGTCGAGGGGAAATGCCGCGTGCCCGCGTCTGTGGCAGTCACGCGGCGGTCATGCGGCGGGAGGCGGCGTCCTCAGTTCGTCGCCTTGATGTTCAGCCGGTGGATGATCTCCCCGAAGCGCTTCACCTCGGACCGATAGAACGTGTTGAGCGCCGCCGGCGTGGTGTAGGCCGCGTCGGCGCCTTGCGATGCCATCGCCTTCTTGACGTCGCTGCGCGCCAGCGCCAGCTTGAGTGCGCCGTTGAGTTTTTCGATGGTGGCCGCGGGCGTTCCCGCGCGCGTGAACAGCGCATACCACTGCGCGAAGTACAGGCCCTTGAAGCCGGCTTCTTCCAGCGTGGGGACGTCGGGCAGCGAGCTACTGCGCTTCGGGCTGGCCACCGCGAGGATGCGGATCTTGCCCGACTGCAGCATCGACGCCGCCGAGGCTACGCCGACGAAGGCCATCGAGACCTGGCCGCCCATCGCGTCGGCCGCGGCGGGGGCGTCGCCCTTGTAGGGCACGTGGACCATGTCGAGTCCCGCCGCCGCGTTGAATGCCTCGCCGGCGAGGTGGCCGGTGCCGCCGATGCCGCTGCTGCCGTACGACAGTTTGGACGGATTGGCCTTGCCGTAGGCGATCAGTTCGGCCACGGTCCTGACGTTGAGCTTGGCGTTGACCGCCAGCACGATGGGCACCGAGCCCACCATGCCGATGGGGGCGAAGTCCTT
This sequence comes from Cupriavidus sp. WS, assembly GCF_000395345.1. Lineage (NCBI taxonomy): Bacteria > Pseudomonadati > Pseudomonadota > Betaproteobacteria > Burkholderiales > Burkholderiaceae > Cupriavidus > Cupriavidus sp. WS. The sequence goes on from NZ_AQPL01000102.1 coordinate 27,819, forward strand.
CACCGGGTCATAGGTCACGTCGGGATACAACGTGGGGTTGGTGCCGTGCGTCGCGCTATTGCCCATGAGGACCGTATAGCCGTCGGGCTGGGCCTTGGCAACGAAGCTGGCGCCGACCACGCCGTTGGCGCCGGCGCGGTTGTCGACGACGATGGTGGTCTTCAGTTCGTCGCCCATGTGCTGGGCCATCAGGCGCGTCAGAAAGTCGTTGGCGCCGCCGGCCGCGTAGGGCGAGACGAACTGGATCGGGCGGTCGGGGAACTCGGCCTGCGCCGACGTCGCGATACCCAGGCCGACGATCAATGCCGCGGCGGCGCGCAGCCCCAGACGATGAAAGCAGAACATGTCTTCCTCCTGTGCCTTCGTTGGCACGATTAGTTAGGTGTATTCCCGTGCGGTGCCTCGTCACCACTGCCGTGTCGAGGCATCGCAGGTACGGCAAACAGTCTAAGTACCTGCGACTGTCTTTTGCACATGACGCGGGCAGTTTCAGGTCCACTACTTGAACTATCGCGTTGCCCGCGGAGCGGCGTCGCTGCGTCGCGTCAACAGAGGTCAATAGAGCTTGGTGAGATTCGCCAGTTCGTCCTCGATCGAACGGATGGCGTCGCCGAGGCAGTTCACCACGGTTTCGGTCCGCTCCTTGCCCAGCCGGGTGGCCAGCGTCGACACGCTGATCGCCGCCGCGGGCGTGCCGTCGGGATAGCGGATGACCATGCCGACGGACATCACGGCGGGCGAGTCGAACACCTTGTTCGTGGCATAGCCGCGCCGGCGCGTCTCCGCGATGCTCGCCTGCAATGCCGCCAGCGAGTAGCGCGGATTCTTGCGCTGGGTGCGCGCCACGTTCACCTTGCAGATGCGGTCGACCTCCTCGTCGGGCAGCGCGCTGAGCAGCGCCAGCCCGGTCGCGCCGATGTTCAGGGGCCGGTGCCGTCCCACATCGAGGATGAACAGCTTGATCGGGAAGTTGCCGTCGGCGCGCGCCACGCAGACGTTGTCGAAGCCGGAGCGCACGGTCATGAAGACGGTATCCCCGGTCTGGTCCGCGATGGATTGCAGGTAGGGCTTGCAGATGTCCCGCAGCGAGAGCTTGGGCGCGGCCGCGAGGCCCATCTCGTAGAGCAGCGGGCCGAGGTAGTAGCGCTTGGTGGTCTCGTCCTGCCGGATCAGCTGCTCGGCGATCATGCCCTGCAGGATCCGGTGCGCGGTGGGCCGCTCGATGCCGACGCGCCGGTACAGGTCCACCAGGCGGATGCCGCCGCGGTTGTTGGCTGTGATCAGCCGCAGCAGCGCCACCGCGCGATGCAGGGTCTGCGTGCCGGCGGCGGCGCTGGCCAGGACATTGGGCTTGGACGGGCTCATGGCATTTTCATTCCGAGCGGTTCTCATTATGTGGACCGTATCGTCCATCGTCTTGGCCAGGCTGTATATGGCCTGGACTCATGAAGTCCATATTTTGGACTTCATATGGCGGCCCGCTCGCGCTTGCTGTCATTCTTCGCTCCGGCAGCGGCGCATCGCGGATGACCGCCCGGAGGCGAGGCGGTCGACGAGACGCCTGGCCGGACAAGACAAGACTGGAGACACGCTGCGCTGCAGCAAGGCGCGGCACACGGCAATGGAAGACACACACCTGCTTGCGGTGCGTCAGGACGGCGTACTGACCCTGACGCTCAACCGCCCCGAACGGCGCAATGCGCTGAGTCCACAGTTGTACGAAAACCTGCGCGAGCAGTTGTCCCTGGCGGCGGCGGACGATGCGATCGGCGCCGTGGTGCTCACGGGCGCCGGCGGCGCGTTCTGCGCCGGCGGCGACGTGGCGCGCATGGCCGACGCATCGGCGGCCGAGACCCTGTCGTTCGAGGCCCGCGCGAACCGGCTGCGCCGGCGCGCCGAGATCTGCGAACTGCTGCACGAGATGCCCAAGCTGACGCTGGCCATGATCCGTGGCGCGGCCGTCGGCGCGGGGCTGTCGATCGCGCTGGCCTGCGACATGCGCATCGGCGACGACACCGCGCGGCTCAAGACCGGCTTCATCGACGTCGGCGTGCCCGGCGATTTCGGCGGCCACTATTTCCTGCCACGCATCGTGGGCGCGGCGCGCGCCCGCGAACTCTATCTCTGCTCGCCGCTGCTCGACGCCGGCCAGGCCGCCGCACTGGGCCTGCTCAACCAGAAAGTCGCCGCGGAGCAGCTCGAAGCCGTGGTCATGGCCATCGCCAGGCATTGCGCAAGCCATTCGCGCACGGCGGTCGGCTACATGAAGCGCAACCTCAATGACGCGCTGGGCGCCACGCTCGGCGAAGTGCTGGATGCCGAGGCATGGCGCCACGTGCGCTGCACCGAGACGCCCGAGCACCGCGAGGCGGTGCGCGCGCGCGCGGCCCGACGCCGGACCGCGACGGGCGCGGAGGGCGGCGGCGCGACACCCGCGTGAGCCGGGCAGGGCAGAGCAGTTTCTTCCATTTTCCCCCTTCTTTTTCAGGATGACATCGATGAGCAAGGTTTGTCAGGACCGCGTCGTGATCGTGACGGGCGCCGCCCGTGGAATCGGACGCGAATACGCGTTGCATCTGGCCGCGCATGGCGCCAGGGTGGTCGTCAACGACCTCGGCAGTTCCCGCGAGGGCATCGGCCAGGACATGTCCGCGGCGCAGGCGGTGGTCGACGAGATCGTCCATGCCGGCGGCCAGGCCGTGGCCAACGGCGACAACATCGCCGACTGGGAAGGCGCGCGGCGCCTGATCGCGCATGCGGTCGAGCATTTCGGCCGGCTCGATGCGCTCGTCAACAACGCCGGCATCCTGCGCGACCGCACCATGGTCAACATGGAAGAGGGCGAATGGGATGCCGTGGTGAACGTCCACCTGAAAGGCACCTTCGCGCCGTCGCACCATGCCGCGGTCTACTGGCGCGCCACGCAGAAGGCCACGGGTGAGCCGGTCAACGGCCGCATCATCAACACGACGTCGTCGTCGGGCCTGTTCGGCAACATCGGGCAGACCAACTACGGCGCGGCCAAGGCCGGCGTCGCGGCGCTGACCGTCATCGGCGCGCGCGAGCTCAAGCGCTATGGCGTCACCGTCAATGCCATCTGCCCGCATGCCCAGACCCGCATGACCGAAGGCCTGCGCGAGCGCACGCCCGAGGAGATCGCCGCGCGCCATCCGCGCTGGATCGCGCCCGTGGTGGTGTGGCTGGCCGGCGCCGACAGCGGCGCGGTGACGGGGCGCGTGTTCGAGGTCGGCGGCGGCCATCTGGCCGCGCTGGAAGGCTGGCACCGCGGGCCGTCGGCCGAGCCGGTGGACGATGCCGGCAAGATCGGGCCGGTCCTGAGCGACCTGGCCGCGCGCGCGCGCCGCAATGCCGACATGAAAGGCAACGACCTGGACTGAGCAATGATCGATAAGCGCTGCAAGAACGTAGCCGACGCCATCGCGGGGATCCGCGACGGCGCGGTGCTGCTGGTCGGCGGCTTCGGCACGTCGGGCCGGCCCACCCGGCTGATGGAGGGCGTGCTGGAGCTGGGGGTGCGCGACCTGACCATCGTGGCCAACAACGCGACCATCGGCACCGACATCGTGGGGGACCTGATGCGGGCCGGCCGCATCCGCAAGATCGTGTGCTCGTTCCCGCGCGGGCTGACCGGAAAGACCATCTTCGACGAGCTCTACCACGCCGGCCGCATCGAGCTGGAACTGGTGCCGCAGGGCACGCTGGCCGAGCGCATCCGCGCCGGCGCGGCCGGCATCGGCGGCTTCTTCACGCGCACGGCCGCCGGCACCGAACTGGCCCGGGGCAAGGAGACGCGCGAGATCCGCGGCGAGCTGTACGTGCTGGAGGAGCCGATCACCGGCGACGTGGCGCTGATCAAGGCGCAGCGCGGCGACCGCTGGGGCAACCTGGTCTATCACCGCGGCGCCCGCATCAACAACCCGGTCATGGCGGGGGCCGCCAGGCTTGCCGTGGCGCAGGTGAGCGAGTTCGTCGAACTGGGCGAGCTGGACCCGGAGCACGTGGTGACGCCCGGCATCTTCATCGACCGGCTCGTGGAGGCGAAATGAGCAAAGGACTGAGCAAAGGGCTGAGCCGCGAGGACATGGCGCGCGTGGCCGCCGGCGATATCCCCGACGGCAGCTGCGTGAACCTCGGCATCGGCCTGCCGACGCTGATGGCCGACTACGTGCCCGCCGGCCGCGAACTGCTGTTCCACAGCGAGCAGGGCCTGCTGGGGCTGGGACCGAAGGCCGCGCCCGGCGAGGAAGACGAGGACGTGCTCAATGCCGGCAAGGAATTCATCACGCTGCTGCCGGGCGCGTCGGTGTTCAGCCACAGCGACTCCTTCCTGATGGTGCGCGGCGGACATATCGACATCGCCTGCCTGGGTGCCTTCCAGGTCGCGGCCAATGGCGATCTCGCCAACTGGTCCACGGGCCTGCCCGGACAGATTCCGGGCGTGGGCGGCGCGATGGACCTCGCCTGCGGCGCCGCCCAGGTGTGGGTGCTGATGGAGCACTGCACGAAGGACGGCAAGCCGCGCATCCTGGACGCCTGCACCTATCCCCTGACCGCCGCGCGCTGCGTGGACCGGATCTATACCGACCTGGCCGTGATCGACGTCACGCCGCGCGGCCTGGTGGTGCGGCGCATGGCGCGCGGCCTCGACTTCGCCACCTTGCAGCAATCGACCGCGGCCCCGCTGACCCTGGCGCCGGACTGCGGACCCTACGCGCCGGACGCCGGCCACACTGAACGTTGATCGAGTCATCATGAAAACAGCGATTACGAAACTGCTCGGCATCGAGCACCCGATCGTGCAGGGCGGCATGCAGTGGGTCGGCCGGGCGGAGCTGGTGGCGGCGGTCTCCAACGCCGGCGCGCTGGGCATCCTGACGGCGCTGACGCAGCCCTCGCCCGAGGCGCTGTCGGCCGAGATCGCGCGCACGCGGACCATGACGGACAAGCCCTTCGGCGTGAACCTGACCTTCCTGCCGACGCTCAAGCCGGTGCCCTACGACGCCTATCGCGACGCCATCATCGATGCCGGCGTGACGATCGTCGAGACCGCCGGCAACAATCCCTCGCAGCACCTGCCCGCGTTCAAGCGGGCGGGCATCAAGGTGATCCACAAGTGCACCACCGCGCGGCATGCGCTCAAGGCGCAGCAGATGGGGGTGGATGCCGTCAGCATCGACGGCTTCGAGTGCGCCGGGCACGTCGGCGAGGAAGACATCCCGGGCCTGATCCTGATCCCGGCCGCGGTGGCGCAGCTCGACATCCCGGTCATCGCCTCCGGCGGATTCGGCGATGCGCGCGGGCTGGTGGCGGCGCTGGCGCTGGGCGCCGAGGGCATCAACATGGGCACGCGCTTCATGTGCACCCGCGAGGCGCCGATCCACGACCGCATCAAGCAGGCCATCGTGGCCAACAGCGAGCGCGACACCTGCCTGATCCTGCGCAGCCTGAAGAACAGCAGCCGGGTGGCGCGCACCGCGCTGTCCGAGAGCGTCATCGCGATGGAGCGCGCCGGCGCCACCATCCAGGAGATCGCCCCCAAGGTGGCCGGCGTGCGCGGCCGCGGCGTCTACGAGAACGGCGACGTGGAGGAGGGCATCTGGACCGTGGGCCTGGTGCAGGCGCTGATCGAGGACATCCCCACCTGCGCGGAGCTGGTGGGCCGCATCATCCGGCAGGCCGAGGCGCTGATCGCCGACCGGCTGGCCGGGCTGGCCGGCGTCCCGCTGCGCGCGGCGTAACGGCGTAACGGCGAGACCCGCTCACCGACCGATCTTTCAAGGAGACTGCAATGCTGGAAGTAGAAACACCCGAGGACATGGCGCAGTATGTGGGCAAGCCGCTGGGCGTCAGCGACTGGCTGACGGTGGACCAGGAGCGCATCGATGCGTTTGCCCGCGTGTCGGGAGACGAGAACTGGATCCACGTGGACGTGGAGCGGGCGCGCCGGGAACTGCCCGGCGGCAAGACCATCGCGCATGGCATGCTGACGCTGTCGCTGGTCACGTACATGGGCGGCAACATCCTGCGCATCCGCCAGCGCTCGCGCGGCATCAACTACGGTTCGAACAAGGTCCGCTTCACCGCGCCGGTGCAGTGCGGCGCGCGCATCCGGCTGCACCGCACGCTCGAGAAGTACGAGGCCATCGACGGCGGCGCGCGGCTGACGTTCGGCAACCGGATGGAGATCGAGGGCGTGGAGCGCCCCGCGCTGGTCGCGGAAACAGTGTCGGTCATCTACGCCAGGGGGGCATGATGGCCCCTGCCGCCCAATCCCCATACGAGGTCTACCTCGGCCACCTGCGCGAGGGCCGGCTTGCCTACCAGTTCAGCCCGGCCGCGGACCGCGCGGTGTTCTATCCCCGCGTGCTGTGCCCGTACACCGGCAGCACCGACCTGCAATGGCGCGTGAGCAAGGGCCTGGGCACGGTCTACAGCACGACCGTGGTCTACCCGCGCGACGGCGCGCCGTACAACGTGGCGCTGATCGACTGCGACGAAGGCTTCCGGCTGATGAGCCGCGTCGAGCAGATGCCCGCCGGCGCGGTGGCGATCGGCATGCGCGTATCGTTCCAGGTCCACGCGAATGGCGACGATCCCTATCCTGTTTTCCATCCGGTGACCGTGGCATGACATCCTCCCTCATCAAGCGCGGCAGCGCGGCCATCGTGGGCGCCGCCGAATCCGACCTGGGCGAAGTCGGCTCGGGATATACCCCGATCGACCTGATGGCGCAGGCCGTGCGGCGCGCGCTGGACGACTGCGGGCTGGCCCTGTCCGACGTCGACGGGCTTTTCTGCGCGACGTCGCAGAGCCGGCTGTCCGGCCTGGCGCTGGCGGAGTACCTGGGGTTGCCCGAAGCCTACGTGGACTCCACGTCGACCGGCGGCTCGTCGTTCATGCTGCACCTGGCGCACGCGCAACTGGCGATCGCCGCCGGCGCCTGCAAGGTTGCCGTCATCGCCTACGGCAGCACGCAGCGCTCGCTCGGCCGCAAGAACACCAGCGCGGCCGAGCCCAATCCGTACGAGTCGCCGTTCAAGCCGTTCATGCCGCCGACGGCCTATGCGCTGGCGGCCGCGCGCCACATGCACGAGTTCGGCACCACGCGCGAGCAACTGGCGGAGGTGGCGGTCGCCGCGCGGCAATGGGCGCTGCTGAACCCGGTGGCCTGGGAAAAGAAGCCGCTCACGGTGGAAGAGGTGCTGGGCGCGCGCATGGTGAGCTATCCGCTGACCATTCGCGATTGCTGCCTCGTCACCGATGGCGGCGGCGCCATCGTGGTGACGTCGGCCGAGCGCGCGCGCGGCATGCGCCGCCCGCCCGTGTATGTGCTGGGCGCCGGCACCGTCACCACGCATCACAGCATCTCCAGCATGCCGGACCTGACGCACAGCGGCGCGCGGCGCGCGGGCGAGATCGCCTACGCGATGGCGGGCCTGCGCCCGGCGGACGTCGACGTGGCGCTGGTGTACGACGCCTTCACGATCAACACGATCCTGTTCATGGAAGACCTCGGCTTCTGCGCCAAGGGCGAAGGCGGCGCGTTCGTCAGCGGCGGCCGCATTGCCCCGGGCGGCACGTTCCCGGTCAATACCAACGGCGGCGGGCTGTCCTACTGCCATCCGGGCATGTACGGCATGTTCCTGCTGATCGAGGCGGTGCGGCAACTGCGCGGCGAATGTGGCGCGCGCCAGGCGGCCGGCGCGGAGATCGCGCTCGCGCACGGAAACGGCGGCGTGCTGTCGTCGCAGAACACCGTCATTCTGGGGGCGGCGCACACGGTGTAGTTTCTCCGGGGCATGGCTATGGCCCTTCCGATTCCGATGTCGCCCGCAACCGCGCGCGCCCGGCCCTCACGCCTGCGCGGCGGTTTCCTCGGCGGCGGGATAGTCGGTGTGGCCGTGCTCCGCGCCGCCGAACAGCGAGCCGGCGTCGAACGCGGCGAGCGGCAGGCCTTCGGCCGCGCGCGGGAAGTCCGTTTGGCTAAAGCCGCCGCGGTTGTCGTACCCCGCCACCGGGACCGGCGGGGTGAGGTGGGGTGGGGCGGCGCGCGGCGCGTCAGCGGCCGCCGCCCGCGTCGTCGATCTGGTCGCGCGCCACCGTGATGACTTCCATGACGCTGCTGCCGATGTGCCGCTTCATTGCCGTGGCCGCCGCCTCGGTCTGGCCGGCGCGGCTCAGGCGGATCAGCTCCATGTGTTCCTGGCGCGCCTGCAGGCGCTGCGGCACGCTGACCACGCGGAAGTTGAGGTAGCGCTCGGACTTCTCGTGCAGCGTGCGCACGATGTTCAGCGCGAACGGCCGGTTGGCCGGCCGGTACAGCGTTTCGTGCAACTGCCAGTTGAGGCGGCTCCAGGCGTCGGCGGGGGCGGGGGCGCTGTCCATTTCATTCACCAGCGCCTCGGCGCGCGCCAGGTCCGCGGGCTGCAGCTGCGGCACGGCCAGGCGCAGCAGCCACGGCTCGAGCTGCACGCGCAGTTCGAAGAACTCCTGCACTTCGTCCACCGACAACTGCGCCACGTAGGCGCCGCGGTGCGGCTGCAGATTCACCAGGCCTTCCGAGCTGAGCAGGCGGATCGCCTCGCGCAGCGGGATGCGGCTCACGCCCAGTTCTTCCGCGAGCGCTTCCTGGCGCAGCGCCGAGCCCGGCGCGAGCTTGCCCGAGAGGATGCGCTGGCGCAGGTCGGCCGCCACCATTTCCACCGCGGTGGCGCGCACCAGGCGGGCGCCACCAGGGCCGTCGGCCGTGGATGAGGAAGGGGAGGAAGAAGGCGCGGACATACGGGAAAAGTGGCTAGTCATGACGTGCTCGGCATTGTCTCTGATTTTGTGGCGCGGCTGCGGCTTGTTTTTTGCACAACGCCATTGTATATTGGATCCAATTTGTGAAAACAGCAAGACAGAACCGCGTAGATCCACAATATCTACCTAGGTATCTGGCCAAGAAGGCCGGCGGTGCCTGCACATTGGATATTTGATTCAGTGCTGCGTGCGTGACCGGCCCCCTCGAAAAACTCCTTTCCCAAGACGTTCTACCCAAAAATCCAAATGAGAATGCGCGACTTCGAAAGCCCTGGGCGCTCGTCCGTCATGGCCCGCAACGGCATGGTGGCGACCTCGCATCCGGCCGCCACGCTGGCGGCGGCGCAGGTGCTGGACGCCGGCGGCAACGCCATGGACGCGGCGGTGGCCGCCTGCGCGGTGCAATGCGTGGTCGAGCCGGGCTCCACCGGCATCGGCGGCGACTGCTTCGCGCTCTACGCCAGGAACGGCGGCGCGGACGTGGTGGCCTACAACGGCAGCGGCTGGGCGCCCTCGGGCATCAGCCCCGCGGCGCTGCGCGAGCGCGGCGTGACCTCGCTGCTGCGTCCCACCCCGCACGGCATCACCGTGCCGGGCGCGATCGACGCCTGGGACCGCCTGATCCGCGACCACGGCAGCCTGCCGCTGGCCGAGGTGCTGCGCCCGGCCATCCGCCACGCGGAAGAGGGCTACGCGATCACCCCGCGCGTGTCGCGCGACTGGACCCTGGCCGAGCCGCTGCTCAAGCGCAACGAGCACGCCGCGCGCGTGATGCTGCCGGGCGGCAGCGCGCCGCTGCCGGGCAGCGTGCACCGCCAGCCGGAACTGGCCGCCACGCTGCGGCTGATCGGGCAGAAGGGCCGCGACGGTTTCTACGCCGGCCCGGTCGCCGAGGAGATGGTGCGGTACCTGCAATCGCTGGGCGGCTTCCATACCGAGGCGGACTTCGCCGAATACCGCGGCAGCTACGTCACGCCGATCAAGACGCAGTTCCGCGGCTACGACATCCACGAATGCCCGCCCAACGGGCAGGGCGTGATCGCGCTGCTGATCCTGAACATCCTGGCCGGCTTCCCCGCCGACGGCGACCCGCTCTCGGCCGACCGCCTGCACCGCGAGATCGAGGCCACGCGCCTGGCCTACGCGGCGCGCGACGAGGTGCTGTGCGACCCCGACTTCACCGCGGTCGACGTGGAGCGGCTGCTGTCGCCGGCGTTCGCCGACGCGCTGCGCGCGAAGATCGACCTGGCGCGCGCCAGCGACGTGCCGCCGGTGATCGGCATGCCCGAGCACCTGGACACGGTCTACATCAGCGTGGTCGACAAGGACCGCAACTGCGCCAGCTTCATCAATTCGATTTTCTACGGCTTCGGCAGCGGCATCATGACGCCGACCACCGGCATCCTGCTGCACAACCGCGCCCAGAGCTTCTCGCTGCTGGACGGCCATCCCAACGCCATCGCGCCGCGCAAGCGGCCCATGCACACCATCATCCCCGGCATGGCGACCAAGGACGGCCGCGCCGCGCTCAGCTTCGGCGTGATGGGCGGACACTATCAGGCGATGGGCCACGCGCATCTGGTCTCCAAGGTGCTGGACTACGGCATGGACCTGCAGGACGCGGTGTCGCTGCCGCGGGTCTTTCCCACGCCGGGCAGCAACGCGGTCGAGATCGAGCGCACCGTGCCGGCCGAAGTGGTCGCCGAACTGCGCCGCCGCGGCTTCGAGATCGCGCCGCGCACCCGCCCGATCGGCGGGGCGCAGGTGATCCGCATCGACTGGGAGCAGGGCGTGCTCACCGGCGCGTCGGACCACCGCAAGGACGGCTGCGCCATCGGGCTCTGAGCGCGCCCGACTGCCCACCGGAAAGCAGCCACGCCACCCTTTTTCTCAACTCGCACGTTCGCTCATGAAATCGTTGCTTTCCGCGCTATGCGCTTGTCTGTTGTTCTCCTCCACGGCCGTGATGGCGCAGGGGGAAAAGGAAAAGGCGTGGCCCACCCAGCCGATCCGCCTGGTGGTGCCGTTCCCGCCGGGCGGCGCGGCCGACGGCATCGCGCGCATGCTGGCGCCGGCGTTCCAGCGGGAGCTCGGCCAGTCGATCATCATCGACAACAAGCCGGGCGCCTCCGCCGCCATTGCCAGCATCAACGTGCTGCAGTCGGCGCCCGACGGCTACTCGGTGATGATGAGCGGTTTCGCGCCGCTGATCACCAACCGCTTCACGCAGAAGAAGCTGGCCTACGATCCGGATGCCTTCACCCGCATCGGCCTGCTGTCGGCCACGCCCAACGTGCTGGTGGCGAGCATGAGCGCGCCGTTCAGGACGCTGCCGCAGATGGTCAGCTACGCCAAGGCGCATCCGGGCGAAGTCACCTTCGGCTCCTACGGCATCGGCTCGCTGGCGCACCTGTCGGGCGAGATGCTCAAGGGCGCGGCCCACATCGACATGCTGCACGTGCCCTACAAAGGCGCCAACCAGGCCGTGCCGGCGCTGCTCGGCGGCGAGCTGATGACGTACTTCGACGCGGTCGGCCCCACGCTGTCGCTGATCCGGCAGGGCAAGCTGCGCGCGCTGGCGGTGACGAGCGCGAAGCGCCTGCCGGCGCTGCCCGACGTGCCCACCGTGGCGGAGCAGGGTTATCCGGGCTTCGAGTCGACCTCGTGGAACGGCATCGTGGCGCCGCCGCACACGCCGGCCTACATCGTCGCGAAGTTCAATGCCGCCATCAACAAGGTGATGAGCGAGCCGGAGGTCAGGAAGAAGCTGGCCGACATCGGCACCGAGGCGCTCACCGGCAGCGTGGCCGACTTCGATGCCCGCCTCAGGAAGGAGATTCCGCGCGTGCAGGCGCTGGTCAAGCGCGCCGGCATCGAGCCCGAATAACCGAGCCCGAATAACCGGGCCCGAATAACCGGGCCTGAGTAGTCGAGTCCGCATAGTCCGGTCCGCGCAGTCCAGCCGGATTGATTCCGGCCAACGCCGCGCGGCCCTGCCTGCTCCGGTTCACCGCCCCCATCCCCGGCGGACAGCGCGCGCTGTCCGCCCTTCGTCGTCCGTTTCACTGTCGCCATGCAAACCACCACCCATCCGCTGCTGCCGGCCACGCCCGGCATGTCCTGCCATCTGACCAGCCACCGCTTCGGCCCTGCCGACGCGCCGAAGAAGATCTACATCCAGGCCGCGCTGCACGCCGACGAGATCCCCGGCATGCTCGTGGCCGTGGTGCTGATGGACCGGCTGCGGGAGCTGGAGGCGGCGGGCGCGCTGCGCGCGGCCGTGACGCTGGTGCCGGTGGCCAATCCCGCCGGCCTGGCGCAGACCGTGCTCGGCAGCCCGGTCGGCCGCTTCGACCTGGGCAGCGGGCAGAACTTCAACCGCGGCTTCCCGATGCTGTACGAGCCGATCGCGGCGGCGGTGGAGGGCAGCCTGGGCAGCGACGGCGCGCACAACGTGCAGGTGATCCGCCGCGCGATGGCCGACGCCCTGCGCGCCAGCGTGCCGGCCAATCCGATGGCCTCGCTGCAGCAGACCCTGATGCTGCTGGCGCACGATGCCGACGTGGTGCTGGACCTGCACTGCTCGCGCGAGTCGCCGATGCACATCTACACCGGCGAGGCGATCTGGGCGGAAGTGGAGCCGCTCGCCCGCTACCTCGGCGCGAAAGCGAGCCTGCTGGCGCTGGACGCCGGCGGCCAGTCCTTCGACGAAGCCTTCAGCTATACCTGGTACCAGCTGCAGCAGCGCTTCGGCGCGCGCTTCCCGATCCCGCACGGCAGCCTGGCCACCACGGTGGAGCACCGCGGCCAGCGCGACGTGTCGTGGCAACTGGCGGAGCAGGACGCCGCCGCCATCCTGAACTACCTGACGCATGCCGGCGCGATCGCGGGCACGGCGCCGCCGCTGCCGCCGCTGCCGCATCCGGCCACGCCGCTGGCCGGCAGCGAATACATCGCCGCGCCGGTCAGCGGCATCGTGGTGTTCCGCGCCGAGCCGGGCGCGGCGGTGCAGGCGGGCCAGGTCCTGTTCGACATCGTCGACCCGGTCAGCGGCAGCCGCACGCCGGTCGCCGCGAGCACGGCGGGCGTGTTCTTCATGGGCCGCGACATCCGCTTCGCGCGGCACGGCGATCCACTGGCCCGCGTGGCCGGCAACGCGCCGGCCCGCTCCGGCTACCTGCTGAGCGCCTGATCCCTCCGTCCTTCTTCCTCACCATCACTTACCGTCCGATCCATCATGCCTTCTGATTCCCGCCGCGCCACGCTCGTGGCCCTCGCCGGCCTTGCCTCGCTGTGCCTTTGCGCATGCCTGCCGCTCACCGCGGCGGCGCAACCGGCCTGGCCGTCCTTCAAGCCGATCCGCCTGATCGTCGCCTATCCGGCGGGCGGCGTGACGGATGCCGTCGCGCGCCTGGTGAGCGACCGCCTCGGCGCGCAGCTCGGCACCTCCATCGTGGTCGACAACCGCGCCGGCGCGGCGGGACTGATCGGCATGGACGCGGTGGCCAAGGCCGCGCCGGACGGCTACACCTTCGGCATCTCCACGGTCAGCACGCTGACCCTGACGCCGCACCTGAACAGGATGCCGTTCGACCCCGCCCGCGACATCGCGCCGGTGGTCAGCATCGCGTATTCGCCGGTGGTGATGATGGCCACGCCGATCATGCCGGCGCGCGACTTCCGCGCGGTGCTGGCCGATGCCCGCTCGCGCCCCGGCGCGATCCGCTGGTCCACCTCGGGCCAGGGCTCGCTGGGCCAGATCATGCTCGAGCAGATCAAGCTCGCGGCCCACGTGGACATCACGCACATTCCCTATCGCGGCTCGGGCCAGCAGTTCAACGACGCGATGGGCGGCCAGCTCGAAATGGTGTCGATCAATGCCAGCCAGACGCTGCTGCAGCAGATCCGCAGCGGCAAGCTGCGGCCGCTGGCCATCGGCGCCGCGGCGCGCATGGCGTCGCTGCCCGACGTGCCGACGCTCGCCGAACTCGGCTTCCCGCAGGCCAACCGGTCGTCCACGCTGGGCGCCTTCGCGCCGGCCCGCACGCCGGCGCCGGTGATCGAGCGGCTCAACGCCGAGATCAACAAGATCCTCGCGCAGCCGGACGTGCGCAAGCTGCTGCTTGAAATGGGCAACGTGCCGACCGGCGGCACGCCGGCCGCGTTCGCGCAGGGCATCGCCGCGGAATCGGCCGATAATGCGCGCATCATCAAGGCCGCCAACATCCGCCTCGAATAAACCAGCGGCCGCCGGCCGCGCCGCACTTTCCCCCGCACCTTAGCCACGGGACACCATCATGAGTCTGTCATCCACCGCCGCATCCGCCATCGTCGAACTCGAGGGCATCGCCCTGTCGCGGGCCATCCACCGGCGCGAGGTATCCTGCCTGGAAGTCATGCAGGCCTTCCTGGCGCAGATCGAGCGCTTCAACCCAGGGGCCAACGCCCTGGTGTCGCTGCAGCCGCCGGAGCTGGTGCTGCAGCAGGCGCGCGAGGCCGATGCCGCGCTCGCGCGCGGCGAGGGCCACGGCTGGATGCACGGCTTTCCGCAGGCGCCCAAGGACCTCACGCCGGTCGCCGGCATGGTGACGACGCGCGGCTCGCCCATCCACCGCGAGCGCGTCACCACCGTGGACGGGCTGTCGGTGGAGCGCATGCGGCGCGCCGGCGCCATCTTCGTGGGGCGCAGCAACTCGCCGGAATTCGGCCTCGGCTCGCACACCTACAACCAGGTGTTCGGCGTGACGCGCAACGCCTTCGATCCGGCGCGCAGCGCCGGCGGCAGCAGCGGCGGCGCGGCGGTGGCGGTGGCGCTGCGCATGCTGCCGGTGGCCGACGGCAGCGACATGATGGGCTCGCTGCGCAACCCGGCGGGCTACAACAACATCTTCGGCTTCCGCCCCTCGTTCGGGCGCGTGCCCAACTGGCCCGCCGACGACGTGTTCTTCGCCCAGTTCAGCACCTGGGGGCCGATGGCGCGCAGCGTGGCCGACATCGCCATGCTGCTCTCGGTGCAGGCCGGCTGGGACGCGCGCGTGCCGCTCTCCAGCCGCGAGCCGGCCGGCGTCTTCGCCAGCCCGCTGGAGCGCGGCTTCAAGGGCGCGCGCGTCGGCTGGCTGGGCGACCTGGGCGGCTACCTGGCGATGGAGCCCGGCGTGCTGCCGCTGTGCGAGGCGGCGCTCGGGCATTTCCGCGAGCTCGGCTGCACGGTCGAGGCCGCCGCGCCCGACTTTCCGCCCGAGACGCTGTGGCGCGCGTGGAACACGCTGCGCAGCGCCTCGGTGGCCAGCAACTACGCCGGCCACTACGAGAACCCGGCCGAGCGCGCGCTGCTCAAGCCCGAGGCGATATGGGAGATCGAGCAGGGCCTGAAGCTGTCGGCGCGCGACGTGCAGCGCGCCTCGGTGGAGCGCTCGTCGTGGTACCAGGCGGTGCTGCGGCTGTTCGCGCGCTTCGACTACCTGGTGCTGCCCACCGCGCAGACGTTCCCGTTCGCCGCCGGGCTCGACTGGCCGCGCAGCGTGGGCGGGCGCGAGATGGACACCTACCACCGCTGGATGGAAGTGGTGGTGCCCGCCACGATGGCCGGGCTGCCGGCGCTCAACGTGCCGGCCGGCTTCAGCGCCGACGGGCTGCCGATGGGCCTGCAGATCATCGGCCCCGCGCAGGCCGACCGTGCCGTGCTGGAGCTGGGCCACGCCTACGACCTGGCCAGCGGCCTGGCGCGCCGGCGCAGCCCGCTGCTGGACGCGGCGCGAGGGAACTGAGGCATGGCCATCGACGAGACCGACCAGCGCCTGCTGGCCATGCTGCGCGCCGACGCGCGCGCCAGCGTGGCCGTGCTGGCGCACCGCCTGGGCGTGTCGCGCGGCACGGTCAGCAACCGCATCGCGCGGCTGGAGAAAGACGGGATCATCGCCGGCTACACCGTGCAGCTGCGCCCGGACGTGGACCCGCACGACATCGCCGCGTGGATGTCGATCGCGGTGGAGGGCAACCGCACGCGCGAGGTCATCGCCATCCTGCTGGGCGAGCCCGGCGTGGCGTCGCTGCACGACACCAACGGCCGCTGGGACCTGCTGGCCGAGCTGCGCGCCTCCACGCTGACCGACCTGGCCGGCGTGCTCGAGCGCGTGCGGCTGATCGGCGGCATCCGCGACACCGAGACCAGCATCCACCTGCAGACCTACAAGACCTGCTGAGCGGACCGGCTGCGCGGACCGGCCGGACGGAGATTGCGTGGAGTGTCAGCGCGGGCTGGCAAAGCGGCAGAAAGCCGCGTTTTTCTCGCGGAAAATGGGCTTCTGGCTGACAGGCGGCGCGGCAACAATGTCTGCTGTCCCATTCATCCAACGGAGCACAGACATGACGCGTTTTCTTTCCCCCACCGACGTTTCCCGCATCGTGGCAATCCGCGGCCTGCCGCAGGTGCTCGAGCAGATGGCCCGCTACATCGAGGAAGATTTCCTGCGCTGGAACGACTTCGACAAGAGCGCCCGCGTGGCCAGCCATTCGCCGCGCGGCGTGATCGAGCTGATGCCGATCGCCGACGCGGATCTGTACAGCTTCAAGTACGTCAACGGCCATCCGGCCAACACCGCCGACGGCCTGCCCACGGTGATGGCGTTCGGCACGCTGGCCGCGGTCGCCACCGGCGAGCCGCTGCTGCTGAGCGAGCTGACGCTGACCACCGCGCTGCGCACGGCCGCCACCTCGGTGGTCGCCGCGCGGCGCCTGGCGCGCAAGGATGCCGCCGTCATGGCGCTGATCGGCAACGGCGCGCAGAGCGAATTCCAGGCGCTGGCCTTCCACCACCTGCTGGGCATCCGCGAGCTGCGCGTCTACGACACCGACCCCGCCGCCACCAGCAAGCTGGTGCGCAACCTGCGGCCGGTGCGCGGGCTGGACGTGCAGGTCTGCGCCAGCACCGCTGACGCGGTGCGCGGTGCCGACATCGTCACCACCGTCACCGCCGACAAGGCCTACGCCACCATCATCACGCCCGACATGCTGGCGCCGGGCATGCACCTCAACGCCGTGGGCGGCGACTGCCCGGGCAAGACCGAGCTGCATCCCGAGGTGCTGCTGCGCGCCAGCGTGTTCGTCGAATACGAGCCGCAAAGCCGCATCGAGGGCGACACCCAGCAGATGCCGGCGGACTTCCCCGTGACCGAGCTGTGGAACGTGCTGGCCGGCCGCGTGCCGGGCCGCGCCGGCGAAGCGCAGATCACGGTGTTCGACTCGGTGGGCTTCGCGCTGGAGGATTTCTCCGCGCTGCGCTACCTGCGCGACAGCGCCGAGGCGCTCGGCCTCGGCGTGCCGCTGGCGCTGGTGCCGGCGCAGGACGATCCGAAGGACCTGTTCGGCGTGCTCACCGGCGCCGGCGAGCCTGTCGCCGGCATGGACGTGGATGCGCGCCTGCCGGAGCGCGCCGCGGCACTGGTGGCGTGAGGCCGGCGCCGCGCCGGCGCCAAAACGCGGACACGGCGCGCGGCGGCATCGCGCGCCGTGTCCGTTTTTTCGTTTCCGGTGGCGCGGCGGGCAGGCGGAGGCACGTGGCGGTGCACTGCAATGGCGATAACGCGGCGGAAGCTAAAGTCCCCCGGCATCCTGCCGTAACCAGTGTCATCGTCGTGTCACTGCTGGTCAACCTTCCTCCCATGCTGAACAAACTCTCCATCCGCTTCCGCCTGAACCTGGCCTTGTCCGTGCTGGCCATCCTGCTTACCGTCATCGGCGTCATCGGCGTGCTTGGCATGCGCACCGCCAGCGCCGACCTCCAGGAGATCTACTCGAACCAGCTTGCCTCGATGGGCTTCGTCGCCAAGGCGCAGCAGCACCTGACCGTGATCCGGGTCGGGCTGGACCGCGTCATGTTCCATCCCGACGCCCCCGACGTGGCCGCCACGGTAGACAAGTCGCTGGGCTACAAGACCCGCTCCGACGATGCCTGGAAGGCCTACCAGGCGCTGCCCAAGACGCCCGAGGAGCAGCAACTGGCGGTCAAGATCGACGGCATGCGCACGGCGTACTTCAAGGAGGGCATCGAGCCCCTGGTGGCGGCATTGCGCGCCCACGACACCGCGGCCGCCGACAAGATCGTCATGGATACGCTGCCGCCGCGCAGCGCCGCGCTGCTGGCGGCGATGGAAGAGCTCGAGCACAGCCAGAGCCAGCAGGCGGCGGCGCTGCACGAGGCGGCGTCGGTGCGCTCGCAGGAATTCCTCTGGCTGGTCTCGGTGGCCATCGGCGTGGGCATCCTTGCCGCGCTGGGCTGCGCCATCGGGCTGCATCGCGCCATCTCGGTGCCGCTCAACCGCATGCTCGGCAACTTCGCCGAAATCTCGCGCGGCAACCTGACCGATGCCATCGAGGTGACGAGCGAGAACGAAATGGGCGCGCTCACGCGCGGGCTGCAGGAGATGCAGCAGGGCCTGATCAACACCATCCACGCCGTGCGCAGCGGCAGCGAGGCGATCGCCACCGCCACGCACCAGATCGCGGCCGGCAACGTCGACCTGTCGCAGCGCACCGAGGAGCAGGCCAGCGCGCTGGAGCAGACCGCCGCCAGCATGGAAGAGCTGACCTCCATCGTCAAGCAGAACGCGGACAACGCGGTGCAGGCCAATTCGCTCGCCGTGCAGGCGTCGGACACCGCCGCGCGCGGCGGCGAGGCCGTCAAGCGCGTGGTCGACACGATGGGCGAGATCGACGTCGCCTCGAAGAAGATCGGCGAGATCACCAGCACCATCGAAGGCATCGCCTTCCAGACCAACATCCTGGCGCTGAACGCGGCGGTCGAGGCCGCGCGCGCGGGCGAGCAGGGCCGCGGCTTCGCGGTCGTCGCCGGCGAGGTCCGCAGCCTGGCCCAGCGCACCGCGACCGCCGCCAAGGAGATCGTGCAGCTGATCGCCGACACGGTGCAGCGCGTCGAAGCGGGCGCGCGCCATGCCGAGCATGCCGGCGCGACGATGGGCGAGGTGGTGCAGGCGGTGCGCCGGGTCACGGACACGATGGGCGAGATCGCCGCCGCCTCGCATGAGCAGAGCGCGGGCATCGACCAGGTCGGCCAGGCGGTGAACCAGATGGACCAGGTCACGCAGCAGAACGCCGCGCTGGTCGAGGAAGCGGCCTCCGCCGCGCAGGCGCTGGAAGATCAGGCGGCCACGCTCAAGACGTCGGTGGCCTCCTTCCGCCTGCCGGCGCGCGGCGGGCGGCTGGCGCTGGCCTGACGGTCGCGCGGCCGCGCGCGCAGGCAAAGACAAAGGGCCGCGCAACGCGGCCCTTTGCCATTGTGCCGGGGGCACGACTCAGGCGCGCTCGTCGCGCAGGTGATACCAGCGATACAGCATGGCCTGGCCAAGGCGGCGGAACGGCGTGGCCCAGTGGCCCGGCAGCGGCGAGTCGTAGATCGGCAGCCTGCATTCCGCACCGCCCTTGCCGGCCACGCGCTCGGCCATGCGCCGCCCCGCATGCGCGGAGAATGCGACGCCGTTGCCGCCGTAGCCGAGCGCGTAGAAGACCGATTGCAGCGGGTCCGGCTGCACGATGCGCGGCATCATGTCGTGGCTGACGTCGACCCAGCCCCACCACGAGTAGTCGATGCGGATGCCGCGCAGCGCCGGGAACTTGCGCGCCAGGCCGTCGACCAGCAACTGGTAGTGCCGCGGATGTTCCGCGTCGGCGCCCGCGATCGCGCTGCGGCTGCCGATCTGCACGCGGCGGTCGGGCAGCAGCCGGTAGTAGAAGCGCAGCGTGCGCGTGTCGGTCAGGAACGTGGTCGAGCGGAAGTTGGTCGCGTCGATCTCCGCGTCGGTCAGCGGCCGCGTGACGATGGAGTTCGACAGCACCGGGAAATAGCGCCCGCGCAGCAGCGGCGAGAGTCCCGGCGCGGTGTAGGCGCCGGTGGCGATCGCCACGGCGCGCGCGCGCACCGTGCCGCCCGGCGTGCGCAGGTGATGGACGCCGTTGCGGGTTTCCCAGCCGGTCACGGGGCTGGACGGATGGACCTTCGCGCCGAGCGCGCGGGCGCGGCGCAGGTAGCCGTAGGCCAGCTTGAGCGGATGCACGCCGATGCCGTCGGGCTCGAGCATGGCGCCGCAGGCATCGCGGTCGTCGCAGAAGCGCTCGCGCAGCTCGGCCTGGGTCAGCATCTTGGTGTCGTAGCCGAACACCTCGCGCATCACGCGCGCCTCGTTGGCGAGGAAGGCCATCTTGCGCGGGCGGTGCGCCGTGTACAGGTGGCCGCCGTCCTGCGCATCGCAGTCGATCTGCGCCACCAGTTCCCTGAAGGTCTCGAAGCCGCCGCGGATCTCCGCGTCGAGCGCCTTGGCCGTGTCGACGCCCCAGCGCTCGATCCACTGCGAGCGGTAGAGCCGCCCGCTGGCGTTCTGGCCCTGCCCGCCATTGCGGCTGGTGCAGCCCCACGCCACTTGGTTGGCCTCCAGCACGGTGGCCTTGATGCCGTGCTCCTGGGCCAGGAACAGCGCCGTCGCCAGGCCGGTGAAGCCGGAGCCGATCACGACCACGTCGGCATCGGTGTCGGCGGCGACGGGACCGTCGTCGGGCGGCGCCTCGCCCGCGCTGTCCACCCAGTAGGTCGGGGCGTAGGCGCGGCCGCGGCCAGGGCCGCGCGACACCAGCGGGTCGTATTGCGGATCGTAGGGGCCGTGCACGGTGGCGGGCGCGGATTCGGGGAGGTAGATCGGGTTCGCGGACATGGTGCGTGCTTGCTCAAAGGGGTTGCGGCAGGGCCGGCAGCAGCGCGCGCTGCTTGCGGTAGGCGCACTTGACGTGGATCTTGCCGTCGCGGAACGTGAACAGGTCCACGCCGTCGGCCTCCATGCGCCGGCCTTCGCCGTCGGTGCCGGTGAAGGTCCATTCGGACACGCCGCGCTCGCCGCTCACCAGGTGGCGGCCGTTGCGCCATTGCGCGTCGGGGAAGGCGCGCCACGCCGACGCGAACGCCTCGCGCACCGCTGCCCGGCCGACGTGGCGCGTGCCGCAGGCGGCGTCGCCGGCGACGGTGTCGAAGATGCAGTCGTCGGTCATGAAGGACATCAGTGCGTCGATGTCGTGGCGGTTCCATGCATCGCTGAACGCTTGCAGCGTGGCGACGGTAACGGCGGGATGGGACATGGTTGCGGCTCGGTGAGTGAACATGCCGCTACGCTAAACCTCGGCCGCGCCGCCGGTTAGAGCCAGCGCGGGGTCTTTGCTCAGGCCAGCCGTGCCGGCGCCGCACTGCGCGAACAGGCGCGCGAGCGCGGCCTTCGGCAGGTCGCCGCGCAGGCCGATGGCGACCACCATGCCGTGCGCCGGCGTATCGGCCGCATTGGCCGCATTGGCCGGATTGGCCACATCGGCCACATCGGCTACATCGGCTACATCGGCCACATCGGCCGCGGTGTCCGCCGGCAGTCTGCGCAGCGTGCCGCGGCGCCCCGCGAACTGCAGCTCCGTGACGCCGTAGCGGTCCGTGCGCACCACGCCCTTGACGCGCAATACGCCGGGCGGCATGGCGTTGAGCCGCGCGTGCAGGTCGGCCGCGCGCAATACCGCGCCGGCGCTGTCGAGCAGCCAGGTGTCGAACAGCTCGCCGTGGCTGACGGGCTCGCCGCAGCCGCAGCCCGCGTGGTGGCGGTGCAGCAGGCCGCCGGCATGGCCGCCGCGCCAGGCCACGCCGGTCAGCGCGGCCAGCGGCAGGTCGCCGTGGCATGCGTCGAGAATCGGCACGTGGCCGGCCAACTGCCGCAGCCATTGCCGCAGGTCCTCGCGTTCGTGCTCCGGCAGGGTTTCGGCCTTGCTGAGCACGATCAGGTCCGCGGCCCGGAGCTGGCGCGCGATGGTCTCGCCGAGGCGCGCGTCGGCCGCCTGCGCGCGGACGGCGCCGGCGTCGGCCAGCACCACCACGCCGTCGAGCGAGAGCATCGGGTCGGCCAGTCCGACCTGCGCGATGCGCCACGGGTCCGACACGCCGCTGGCCTCGATCACGATCCATTCGGGCGGCTGCGGCTGTGTCATCACGCGGATCAGCGCGTCGGTCAGGTCGTCGCCGATCTGGCAGCACACGCAGCCGTTGGCCAGGCTGATGGTGTCGGCGCCGCGCCGTCGCACCAGCGCGGCGTCGATGTTGACGGCGCCGAAGTCGTTGACCAGGACCGCGATGCGCAGGCCCTCGGCCTGGCCCAGGATGCGGTTGAGCAGCGTGGTCTTGCCGGCGCCGAGAAAGCCGCCGATGACGGTCAGCGGAATGCGTGCCCGCGCGAGCGGGAGCGGCGCCGCGCTCATTGCCGCGGCGCCTCGAACACGCGGCCGCCGACCACCGTGCCCCACACGCCGATGTCCTTCAGCGCGGCCGGCGCCACGGCGAGCGGATCGTCGTCCAGCACGCAGAAGTCCGCGCGCTTGCGCACCGCGATGGAGCCGATCTCGTGGTCCAGCCGCAGCGTGAAGGCGGCGCCGAGCGTGACGGCCGACAGCGCCTGCGCCACCGTGATGCGCTCCGCTTCGCCCAGCACCACGCCGGCGGCGGTGGTGCGGTTGACCGCGCACCACGCGGTGAACAGCGGCGCCAGCGGCGTGATCGGCGCGTCCGAGTGGATCGCGAACGGCACGCCGAGCCGCAGCGCGGTGCCGCAGGCGTCCATGCGGCGCGCGCGGTCCGGGCCCATCGTGAGCGCCAGGTGCGCGTCGCCCCAGTAGTAGATGTGGTTGGCGAACAGGTTGACGCACATGCCCAGCCGCGCCATGCGCGCGAACTGCGCCTCGTCGGCCATCTGGCAATGCTGGAGCGTGTGGCGGTGGTCGGCGCGCGGATGGCGCGTCAGCGCCTGCTCCACGGCGTCCAGCGCCAGCTCGGTGGCCTCGTCGCCGTTGGTGTGGATATGGAGCTGGAAGCCCGCCGCGTGGAAGGTCTGTACGGCCTCGTGGACCGCGTCCGGCGGCAGCACCCAGATGCCGTTGGGCGCGCCGTTGAAATAGCCGGGCCAGCGCACGCGCGCGGTGAAGCCCTGGATCGAGCCGTCCACCACCAGCTTGACCATGCCGGCGTGCAGCCGCTCGTGGTTGGCGCGCATGGCCGCGCGCAGGCGTGCCGGGCCTTCGTCGCCGCGCATCGCGTCGGGCGGCCGGAACGCGGGGACCAGGCGCAGCGGGAAATCCTCCTGCGCGCACACGCGCGCCATGCTGCCCACGCTGTCGTCGGAAAGGTCGTTGACCAAATCGGTGGCGGTGGTCACGCCGGCCTGCACGGCGACCTGGGCGAACATGCGCAGCCCGGTCTCGGACATGCCGACGCGGCGGAACAGGTTGCCGATCAGGCGCGTCACCGGGAACATCGCGGCGAACTCCTGCAGCTCGCCGGTGGGCTCGCCGCCGGGAAACCGCGCGATGCCCTCGATGTCGGTGTCGCGGTCGATGCCGGCGCGCGCCAGCGTCGCGCTGTTGACGTTCATCAGGTGCATGCTCGCATGCATGATGACGATCGGGCGCGTGGCCGAGACGCGGTCGAGATGGCGCACGCTCATGCGCGCCTCGCCGAAGAAGATCGGGTCGAAGCCCCACGCCAGCAGCGGCGCGTCGTCCGGCACGCCCCGGGCGTCCAGCTCCCGCGCGGCGGCGGCGAGCCGCGCGACCACGGCATCGAAGCCGGTCAGGCCCTGCCACAGCGTGCCGTCCGGGCCGCGGCGCGGGTAGAAGCCGACGTAGGGAAACTGCCAGAGGCCGCCTTCCATCGCGTGCGAGTGGCCTTCCACCAGGCCCGGCATCAGCACCTTGCCGGCGAAGCGGTCGTCGCGCGCGCACGGGCCCCAGGCCTGCGCGTCGGCGGCGCTGCCGACCGCGAGGATGCGGCCGTCGCGCACCGCGACGTGGGTGGCCTCGGGCTGGGCCGGGTTCATGGTGAGGATCTTCCTGGCGGCGAAAACGGTGGTGGTCATGGTTGGCGGTGGTGGAATCGCGGGGGGAACGAAAGGAGGCCGGCGGCGCCGGCGGATCGTGCGGTCATGCGGTCATGCGGGCATGGCCAGCGGCGGCACCGGCGTGCCGTCCGTCACGGTGACGAGATGGCAGCGCACGAAATGCCCGTCCGCCACGGGCCGCAGCGGCGGGCATTCGCTGTGGCAGACCGGTTGCGCGACGGGGCAGCGGCCGGCGAAGCGGCAGCCCGGCGGCGGATGGAGCGGGCTGGGCGGATCGCCCTCCAGGCGGATGCGCCTGGCCGCGCGCGCGCGGCCGCCGCGCACGGTGGGTACCGCCGAGTTGAGCGCCACGCTGTACGGATGCAGCGGGCGGTCGAAGAACGCTTCGCGCGGCGCGCGCTCGACGATCTGGCCGAGGTACATCACGGCGATGTCGTCGCAGATGTACTCCACCACCGACATGTCGTGCGAGATGAACAGGAACGCGACACCGGTGTCGCGCTGCAGGCGCCGCAGCAGGTTCAGCATCTGCGCGCGGATGGCGATGTCCAGCGCGGACACCGGCTCGTCGCAGACGATCAGGTCGGGCTCGCTGGCCAGCGCGCGCGCGATGTTGATGCGCTGGCGCTGGCCGCCGGAAAACTGGTGCGGGAACAACTGCATCTGCTCGGGCCGCAGGCCCACGGCGTCGAACAGCTCGGCCACGCGCGCCGCGCGCGCGGCGGGCGCGCCGAGCTGCATCAGGTCCAGCGGCGCGCGCACGATGTCGCCGGCGCGCTGGCGCGGATTGAGCGACGAGTACGGGTCCTGGAACACCATCTGCACGCGCCTGCGCGCCTGGCGCAGCGTGTCGCCCGACATCAGCGTGAGGTCGCGTCCGCCCAGCCGCACGGTGCCGCCGGTGGCCGGCGCCAGCCGCATCACGGCAAGCGCCGTGGTCGACTTGCCGGAGCCGGATTCGCCGACCAGCGCCAGCGTGCGCCCGCGCTCGATCGAGAACGAGACGCCGTCGACGGCGCGCACCACCTGCGGCGCGCCGAACCAGCCGCCGCGCCGTCTGAAATGCACCTTGAGGTCATCCACTTCGAGCAGTTTCATGCGGCGACTCCCTGGACCGGCGCCGGCACGGTGCCGGCTTCCAGCGCCCAGCACGCGGCGCGATGATGATCGGCCACCGGCAGCAGGTCCGGCGCCGCGCGCGCGCACGGCTCGGCCGCGTGCGGGCAGCGCGCGCGGAACGCGCAGCCGGTGCCCAGCTCCCAGATCGACGGCACCATGCCGGGAATCTCCGGCAGCGGCGGGCGCGTGCGCCGCGCCTCGCCCTCGAGCTCGGGCAGGCAGGCGATCAGGCCCCGCGTATAGGGATGCGCGGGGCGCTCGAGCACGTCGCGCGTGCGGCCTTCCTCGACCACGCGGCCGCCGTACATGACGATCACGCGGTCGGCCATCTCGGACACCGCGCCCATGTCGTGCGTGATCAGCACCAGGGCGGTGCCCTCGCGCGCCTGCAGCTCGCGCAGCAGGTCGAAGATCTGCGCCTGCACGGTGACGTCCAGCGCGGTGGTCGGCTCGTCGGCGATCAGCACGGCGGGCCGGCACGCCAGCGCCACGGCGATCATCACGCGCTGCTTCATGCCGCCGGACATCTGGTGCGGGTATTCGTCGATGCGCGCCTCGGGCGCGGGGATGCCCACCGCGCGCAGCAGCTCGATGCTGCGCGCGCGGGCCTCGGCCCTGGACATCGCCAGGTGCAGCCGCAGCGATTCGCCGAGCTGGCGCCCGACCGTCATGACCGGGTTGAGCGAGGTCATCGGCTCCTGGAAGATCATGGCGATGCGGTTGCCGCGGATGCGGCGCATGGCGGGCTCGGACAACTGCAGCAGGTCCTCGCCGTCGAGGCGCACGCTGCCGGCGGTGATGCGGCCCGGCGGCGCGGGGAACAGGCGCATGATGGCGAGCGAGGTCATGCTCTTGCCGCAGCCCGATTCGCCGACGATGCACAGCGTCTCGCCGGCGTGGACCTGGAAGCTCACGCCGTTGAGCACGCTGGCCGCGCCGCGCGAGGTGCGGAACTCCAGCCGCAGGCCCGCCACGTCCAGCAGGGGAGGGGAAGAGGTCGACATCAGCGTTCTCTCAGCTTGGGGTTGAGGGCATCGTTCAGGCCGTCGCCGATCAGGCTGATCGACAGCACACTGGCGAAGATGGCCAGGCCCGGGAACACCACGGCCCACCAGCAGGTCAGCAGGTAGGGGCGCGCCGAGCCGATCATCAGGCCCCAGCTCATGCGGTTGGGGTCGCCCAGGCCGAGGAAGGACAGGCCGGCCTCGAACAGGATCGCCGAGCCGATCGCCATCGTGCCCGACACCACCAGCGGCGGCAGCGCGTTGGGCAGGATCACGCGCCAGATGATGCGGGCATTGCCGGCGCCGATGGCGCGCTCGGCGCGCACGAAGTCGAGGTCGCGCAGGCGCATGAACTCGGCGCGCGTGAGCCGCGCGGTGGCGGTCCAGCTGGTGATGCCGATGGCCAGCGAGATGGTCGTGAGCGAAGGCGAGAACAGCGTCACCAGCACCATCGCGAACAGCAGCGCCGGCAGGACCTGGAAGAACTCCATCACGCGCGTCAGCGCCTCGTCGACGCCGCCGCCGTAGTAGCCGGCCAGCGCGCCGGCCGTCAGACCGATCAGCGCGGACAGCACCGCGGCCACCACGCCCACGGCCAGGCTGGCGCGGCCGCCGTAGACCAGCCCGGCCAGCACGTCGCGCCCGAGCTGGTCGGTGCCGAGCCAGGCGTCGGGGTCGCCGGGCGCGGTCTGCGGCGCGGCCACGATGGCGAACGGGTCGGCGTCGTAGACCATCGGGCCGAACAGCGCGACCGCGACGATGCACGCAAGCAGCAGCGTGCCGGCCAGCGCGGCGCGGCTGCGCAGGAACATGCGCCAGGCGTCGCGCGCGGGATGGGGGACGGCGGCGGGCGCGGCAACCGGGGCTGCCGCCGGCGCCGTGGAAACGGGGCTGCTCATGCGCGGATCCTCGGATCGATGAGGCGGTAGAGGGCATCGGTGAGCTGGTTCATCAGCACCACGACGATGGCGGAGAACAGCAGCACGCCGAGCACGGTGGGATAGTCGCGCCGCAGGATCGAGTCGAACGCCAGCCGGCCCAGGCCGGGCCAGTTGAAGACGGTCTCGACCAGGATGGCGCCGGCCACCACGTTGCCGAACTGCAGGCCGAGCACGGTCACGACCGGCAGCAGCGCGTTGCGCAGCGCGTGGCGGTACAGCACGTGGTGCTCGGACAGGCCCTTGGCGCGCGCGGTGCGGATGTAGTCCGAGCCCAGCACCTCGAGCATGCTGGCGCGCGACAGGCGGCTGTACTGCGCCAGGTAGACCAGGCTCAGCGTGAAGGTCGGCAGCACCATGTGCCAGGCCACGTCGAGCACCGCCGCGAGGCCCTGGCCGTCGGACGTCATCGAGTGCATGTCGGAGACCGGCAGGATCGGCCAGACCGAGGCGAACAGGATCACCAGCATCATGCCGCTCCAGAACACCGGCGCGGCGTGGCCCGTCATCGACAGCACGGTGATGGCCTGCGAGAGCGGGCCATGCGGCTTGCGCGACGCCAGCACGCCGAGCGCGGTGCCCAGCACGAAGGCCACCGCCACCGACGCGAGCACCAGCAGCAGCGTGGCCGGCACGCGCTCGGCGATCAGCCCGCTGACCGGCAGGTTGAAGAAATACGAATAGCCGAGATCGCCGTGGAGCACGTGCTTGACGTAGGTCGCCAGTTGCACCGGCAGCGGCTGGTCCAGCCCGTACTGGCTGCGTAGTTGCGCGCGCAGCTCGTCGGTGATGCCGCCCATCGACCCGGCGATGGTTTCCACCGGGTCGCCGGGCGCCAGCCGGATCAGCAGGAAGTTGAGCACCACCACCGCCAGCGTCAGCAGCGCCGCGTGGCAAGCCTTTCTCAGCAGCGCGAGCAGATTGTCCATCGGTCGTCCCTACTTGAAGTAGACCTCGTCGAGCGGCGACGCCGGGCCCCAGATGGTGGTGGGCAGGTTGCCCAGCTTCTTGCTGGCCACGGTGTGGTACGGCGTGGTGTTGATGTAGAAGATCGGCAGGTCGTCGGTGACGATCTTCTGGAACGTCGCGTAGTAGGCGCGCCGCTTGGTGGCGTCGAGCGTGCCGGCCGCGGTGTTGAGCAGCTCGTCCACCTTCGGGTTGCGGTACGACTGCGTGTTGGTCCAGACCACCGGCTTGATGTTGGTCGACATGTAGGTGCGGGCCACGCCGATCACCGGGTCGCCCCAGTTGAAGACGTTGTCCATCGTCATGTCGAAATCATGCGCCGAGATGCGCTTGGCCCAGGAAGCGAAATCTGCCGAGGCGCGCACCTGCACCGTGACGCCGATCTTCTTCATCTGCGTGCGGATGTACTCGGCCACGTTCTTCTGCTGCTCGTCGGTGCCGGGCAGGTAGTCGATGGTCAGCGTCATGCGCTCGCCGCCGGCGTTGCGCTTGTAGCCGGCTTCGTCGAGCCATTGCTCGGCCTGCTTGACGTCGTACGGATAGCGGTGCAGGTCGGTGGTGGCGAACGGGCTGCTGCTCACGATGGGGCCGTCGGCGACCTGGGAGAAGCCGCTGTGCAGCGCCTTGACGATGAAGTTGCGGTCGATCGCGCTGGCGATGGCGTGGCGCACGCGCACGTCGGACAGCGGCTTGCGATCGAGGTTGAAGGCCAGCCAGTTCAGCGCGCCCACGCCTTCGTAGCCCTTGCGCGTGAGCGTCAGGTTGGGGTTGTTCTGCAGGCGCTTGAGGTCGGTCGAGACGGACTCGTAGGGCAGCAGCTGGATGTCGCCGCGCTCCATGCCGAGCGCCAGGCTCTGCGCGTCCGGGTTGACCGTGATGACGATCTTGTCCAGGTACGGCTTGCCGGGCAGGAAGAACTTGTCGAAGCGCGTGAGCACGATGCGCTGGCCCGGCACGAACTCGGCGAAGCGGAACGGGCCCGAGCCCACCACGCCGGCGGAGTTGGCCGGGTGCGTGGTGATCTCGCGGCCGTCGCCGTAGATGTGCTTCGGCAGGATCGGGCACAGCGCCGGCGACATCGCCAGCAGGATCGCCGGGTGCGGCTGGCTCATGCGGATGACGGCGGTGTAGGCGTCGGGCGTGTCGACCTTCTCCACGGGCGCCAGCATGCTCTGGAACGGATGCTTGGCCTTGATCGTCATGATGGAGAACGCCACGTCCTCCGAGGTGATGGGCTTGCCGTCGTGGAACACGGCGTTGTGGCGCAGGTTGAGCGTGAGCGACTTGCCGTCCTCGGCGAGCTTCCAGGACTCGGCCAGGTACGGTTGCGGATTCCATTTGTCGTCGAAGCGCAGCGGGCTGGCGAACAGCTGCGTCGAGGGCACGGCGGTGGCGATGCCGGACTGCACGGCGCCGTTCAGGTGGCGCGGCGACTGCGTGGTGCCGATCACCAGCGTGCCGCCGGGCTTGGGCGTGTCCGCGGCGACGGCCTGGCACACGGCCACGGCGGATAGCGCGCAAGCCATCAGCGCGTGGCGCAACCTGGGTAGGAAGGGGGCAAATCCGGTCATGTCGCTTTTTCTCCGTTGGATAGGTGGCAGGGTTCACGATAAGAGAGGCGATTGCCTCCGACGTAGAGCCAACGCGGAGGATCGATGGCTCCAGCACCGGCGCGCGCCGCGTGCACCGGATGCGCGCTCAGCCAAGCACCGAAAACGCGCCGATCGTTATCAGTGCAAGCTGCACCACGCGGGCGAACACCGCGGACGGCAGGCGCGCAAACAGTGCTTCGCCGGCGACCGCGCCGGCGCAGAAGAACGGCACCAGCAGCGCGCCGGCGCGCACCGTGGGCAGGTCCAGCCGCCCCTGCGCGAGCAGGCCGAGCGAGGCGCCGGCGAACAGCAGCATGAAGTAGGCGAGCAGGTTCGCGCGCACCGAGGCGTCGATGGTGCCCTGGCCGCTGAAGTAATAGACCACGGGCGGGCCGCCCAGCCCGCCCAGCGCGGTGAACACGCCGCTGGCAACGCCCGCCAGCCCGGTGGCGACGGCGCCGCCGCCGTGGCGGATGCGCAGCCCGAGCAGCGCCATCACACCCATGACCAGCACCAGCGTGCCGATGCCACGGCGCAGCAGGTGCGGCTCCACGCGGCCGAGGCCGAGCAGCGCCAGTTGATGCGCGCACAGCGCGATGGCGGCAAGCACCGCCACCTTGCGCCAGGCCACGCGGCGCCGGCACGCGCGGATGCCCTGCCAGGCGGTCAGGCCGTGCAGCAGCACCGTCAGCATCGCGGCCTGCGCGGGCGCGACCACCAGCGCGAACAGCGGCGTCATGATCAGCGCCGCGCCGAAGCCCGTCAGCCCCTTGGCGATGCCGGCGACGGCGGTGACCGCCGCCAGCACGGCAAAGGCGGAGGCGTCCATGTCAGCGTTGCGCGTCGGGCGCGCGCGCGATGGCGAAGTTGGCGAACGCCTGGCAGGTCGGCATCAGCTCCATCGTGTTGACGTTGACGTGCGCGGGCTGCGCCAGCACCCAGCTGACCGCGCCGGCGATGTCCTCGGCCGTCAGGGCCTGGGTGCCGGCGTAGACGCCGGCGGCGCGCTGCGCGTCGCCGTGGAAGCGCGTGAGCGAGAACTCGGTGCCGCCGCTCAGGCCGGGCTCGATCGAGGTCACGCGCACGTTGCGCCCGACCAGGTCGGCGCGCAGGTTCAGGCTGTACTGGTGCACGAACGCCTTGGTGCCGCCGTACACGTTGCCGCCGGGGTAGGGGTAGGTGCCGGCGATGGAGCCGAGGTTGACGATGGTGCCGAGATCGCGTGCCACCATGCCGGGCAGCACCGCGTGCGTGAGGTACAGCAGCCCCTTGATGTTGGTGTCGATCATGGTCTCCCAGTCCTCGAGGCTGGCCTCGTGCGCCGGGCCCGCGCCCAGCGCCAGGCCGGCGTTGTTGACCAGGGCGTCGATGGGGCCGACGGTCTCGGTGACGTAGGCCACGGCGGCGAAGACCTCCGCCTTGTAGCGCACGTCGAGCGCGAGCGGATGCAGCCTCGGGCCGCAGCGCGCGGCCAGCGCCGCGAGCTTGTCGGCGCGGCGCGCGGTGGCCACCACGGTGTGTCCGTCGCGGCACAGGCGCTCGGCGATGGCCTCGCCGAATCCGGCGGAGGCGCCGGTGATCAGCACGATCATCGCGGCACCTCCGCGCGTGCCGGACGGGATGGCGTGCCCGCGAAGGCGGGGTGATGCGGGGAAATCGGCGGCATGGGCTCACTCGGTAACGATGTGGCGCCATGTTGCCGCGCGTCCGGCTGGCATGGTTAATGCCAGTGGTGGTTTTCGATCGTACCAGTCGGGGTTGTGATGCGCAGTGCTGTCGTTCACCAGTTGATGTGGCACCAGTTGTTCCCCGCGCCCGAGCGCGAGGGGCCGACCTTGCAGAGCCAGCTGCGCACGCACCTCGTCAACGCGGTGCTCGACGGCCGCGTGACGCCGGGCACGCGGCTGCCGTCCAGCCGCGAGCTGGCCGACATGCTGGGCATTTCCCGCAATACCGTGGTGCTGGTCTATGAGCGGCTGGCCGAGGACGGCTACCTCGAGAACCGGCCGCGCAGCGGCTACTACGTGACCCATCGCTACGCCTCGCCGGCGATGGAGGCGCTGCCCCGCGACGGGGACGGCGCGCCCGCCGCGGCGCCGGGCGGCACCAGCGCAGTGCAGTGGCAGGCGCGCATGCACGGCGTGGCCGCCGACGCCAAGTGGCTGGAGAAGCCGCACGACTGGCAGCGCTACCGCTACCCGTTCCTGTACGGCCAGTTCGATCCCACGCTGTTCCCGATCGCCGACTGGCGCGAGTGCAGCCGCCACGCGCTCGACGTCGGCGCGATCCGCGGCTGGGCGCCCGACGCCATCGACAACGACGACAACTCCCTGGTCGACCAGTTGATCCGCCGCGTGCTGCCGCGGCGCGGCATCGCCGCCAAGCGCGACGAGATCCTGATGACCGTGGGCGCGCAGCAGGCCCTGTTCCTGCTGGCCGAGCTGCTGATCCGGCCGGGCACGCGCGTGGCCGTGGAGGACCCCGGCTACATGGACGCGCGCAACATCTTCCTGCGGCGCGGCGCGGTCCTTGCCGGGCTGCCGGTGGACGCCGACGGCGTGGTGCCCGACGAGGCGGCGCTGCGCGACTGCCGCTACCTGTACTGCACGCCGAGCCACCAGTGTCCCACCGGCGTGACGCTGACCACCGAGCGCCGGCTCGCGCTGCTCGACTGGACGCGCCGCTGCGACGGCGTGCTGATCGAGGACGACTACGATGCCGAGACCCAGTATGCGGGACAGCCGCTGCCGGCGATCAAGGCCATCGACCGCGACGAGCGCGTGATCTACGTCGGCAGCCTGTCCAAGACGCTCTCGCCTGGGCTGCGCATCGGCTACGTGGTCGCGCCCGCCGCCGTGATCGTGCAGCTGCGCCGGCTGCGGCGGCTGATGATCCGGCATCCGCCGGCCAACAACCAGCTCGCGGCGGCGCTGTTCATCGAGCACGGCCACTACGACCGGCTGATGCACCGCATGCGCGAGGCCCTGGCCACGCGCGCGGCCACGCTGTGCGACGCGGTCCGGCAGCACCTGGGCGACATGCGCTTCGCCGCGCCGCCCGGCGGCTCCGCGCTGTGGGGCATGCTGCCCGGGCACGTCGACACCGGCCAGCTCAGGCGCACCGCGATGGCGCACGGCATCCTGATCGAATCGGGCGAGCCGTTCTATCTCGCCGACGCGCCGCCATGCAACAGCCTGCGGCTCGGCTTCTCGTCGATTCCGCTCGAGCGGATCGAGCCCGGCATCCGCGAACTCGCGCGGCTGGTGTCGCCGCAGGGCCGCGTGCGCGAGATCGGGCTGCGCGGGGCGGCATGACGCCGGCGCGCTGCATCGATGCCATACGGCCTGCTTCGTGCGGAGGCGCCGATAGTTGATGCAGATGGAATGGAGTTGAAAGGATGCGATGAATGATCTTTTTCCCGGCGCAGGGCATCATGTCCGCCTTCATCCAACCACTCATGAGGCACATGCCGTGGCCACAGCCAGGAATGCAGGCATGGCGCCGCTCGTCCGCGGCGGTCTTGCCGTTTCGCCGGAGCGCGGTCCGGGCGTGACGGCAACAGGCGGGCGGGCCGCGGCTGCCGGGCGCGGCGCGCGATGAAGGTACTGATCCTGGGGGCGACCGGGCTGGTCGGCCGGAACGCGCTGCGGCAGGCGCTGGAGCACGGCAGCATCGAAACGGTCATCGCGCCGACGCGCCGTGCCTTGCCAGCCCATCCCAAGCTGGACAATCCGGTCTCGTCCGATCTGCAGGCGCTGTTGCCGGAAATGGCGCGGCGGCCGGTGGACGCGGTGATCTGCGCGATGGGCACGACGATCGGCAAGGCCGGCTCGAAGGCGGCATTCCGGCATGTCGACTACGTGCTGCCGGTGGCCTTCGCGAAACTGGCCCGCCAGCAGGGGGCCGGCGCCTTCGCGCTGGTTTCCTCCCCGGGCGCGTCGCTGTCCATACCGCTGTTCTATTGCCGGACCAAGGGCGAGGTCGAGAGAGACATCCGGGCGATCGGCTTCGAATCGCTCACGATCGTGCGCCCGGGCATGATCGGCGGCGAGCGCGACGAGTTTCGCCTCGCCGAGCGCATGATATTCCCGCTCGCGGCGCTGCTTCGCCCGGTGCTGCCGCGGGGCCTGCGCATCAATCCCGCGGCCAATATCGCCAGGGCGCTCGTGGCTGCGGTCGCCGCTGCGCTGCCCGGCGAGCGCATGATCACGTCGCGGGACCTGTCGTGACCGCGCCGCGCGGCCGGCGACCATGAAAAAAGCACCTTCGCGAAGGTGCTTTTTTCTTGGCCCGGCCGATATGTCGATGCGCCATGCGGGTCGATGCGCCATGCGGGCCGATGCGCCAGGCGGGAAAAAGGGATCCGAACCGGGTCGGCAAACGCACCAGGATCCGGTTCGGACGTGCAGGCCTAATCGGCCCGCTCGGCCTTGCTGCCTTGCTGGCGAGCGTGGCCATTCTCCGACCTACCTTCGCTTTGCTACGGCGTGTCTCAGTCGGCAGACCTTCAGTATAGGACGGCGGTGGCGCGGGTCAACCGGAGTTTGGGCGGGCGCGCCCACGTGCTACGATCCCGCTGAAAACCGGGAAGAGACAAACACGTGAGTCATGAGAATGCCGCGGCACGCTTCGATGCCGAGTTCGCCCCCCGTATCGCCGAGACGATCGCCGGCCTGTTCAGGCACCGCATCCACGCCGAGCTCGACGGCGGCCAGAGCCCCGCGCGGCTGCACGTCTACGGCGAGCCGTTCGAAGGGGTGCGGCGCTTCGCCCATCCGCTCAATATCTACCTGTCGTGGGACAGCCTCGAGGTGGAGGCGCTGTTCGCCACCGGCGGCGAGGAGAAGTTCGCGCTGTACCTGGCCGCGCTGCCCGGCAAGCTGCATGCGTGGCAGGCGCCGCGGCAGATCGATCTCGGCACGCGCTCCCAGGCCGAGGAGACCGTGCTGCTGGGCGGTCTCGATTTCGAGCATTGAGCGCGCCGCGCGCGCGGCCACCGGCGGGCGCTCGTGCTACAGTTGCCGGATGCGTTCTCCGGAGGAGCATCATGTCCAAGGATTCCACGCCGCATCTGCAGGCCATCGTCCAGACCGCGCCGCAGGCCGGCCGCTATGTATGGGTGATCACGCTGGTCGACTTCGATGCGCGTCTGGTCAAGCGCAATATCGTCTCCGACGATACTTTCACCACTTCGGACGCCGCGCGCGTGGCTGGCGACGCCCAGCTCAAGGCGATGGCGGAAGACCGATAGCGGCCGTCCGCGGTACGGGCAATCGTGCCCGCACCGGTCGCGCCGGCCGCCCTGGCCACGCGCACCGGGCGCGGGAGCAACGATGACGCTTTGCGATGCGTGCGCGCAGATCCGGCCCGGTTCGACCGGCGGCACCGGACACCCGCGGCTGCTGCTGACGGACACGCAGCGCATCAAGCCGCGCGGAGAGCCCGCGATCACCTTCGCCACCTACACCTGCGCGGACTGCGGCTGCCGCTGGCGCCACGAGAGCGACAAGAACGGCAAGGGGCCGGGCTGGTCCATCGAGCCCGCCTGAGTGGCCTGCCGGCCATGCTACGATCCGGACAACGCATCGGAGGCGAAGATGGCAAAGCACGTGTTCACACGCAGCCAGTACCTGGCAATCCTCAACGAGAGCCTGAAGAGCGATCCGCGCTGGCGGCCCGGCATGGCCTTCGTGTTCCTGCCGCCCGGCGCCGATGCCGCGGGCGCGAGCGGGGTGGGCTGCACCGGACCCGATGCCGCGCTGCCCGTGTATGCCGAGATCGAGCGCGTGGCGGCGGAGCTGATCGAGGTGCGCGGCGAGGCATAGCGCTGCCCGCGGCGTTTCCCGCGGCTGCCGTCCGGTCCCGCCGGCGCCGAGGTGCGTACAATACCGCCCCAGACCGACTCTAGCGAACCTGCCGTGAAAAAGACCGACCTCGAAAAGAACAAAGGGCTGAAGCTTGCCAACAGCCTGAAGCACAGTGCCGCCGTCCGGGCCGCGCGCGAAGGCACCCAGCCGAAGGTCGACCGCCGCGAGCAGCGCCGCCTCGACCAGGAACTCGGCCTGGTGCCGTTCGCCTGCAAGCTCGACGGCGAACTGGTCAAGCGCCTGCAGGCGCTGGCGGTGGCGCATCCGGACGGCATGAGCGGACTGCTGAAGGAAGCGCTGGAGCGCGGCCTGCCCGCGCCGGGCGCTTCGGCCGAGGCCTGAACTGCTGCGCCGCGCGGCCACGCGGCCGGCACGTGTGATGGATCGAACGCGCTGGCCACCGGCCCGCCCGCAATGAAAAACGCCCGCTGCATTTCAGCGGGCGTTTTTCATTGGTCGATGCGGCACAACCCCGGGGTGCGGGGCCATCGGCCTGACGGCAGCAATCCCTGGCCGGGCAGCGCGGGCAGCGTCGTCCTTGCGCGCGACTTGCCGGCGACGCCGCGCGAGCCGACGCGGGCCGCGAGGGACATTGCCGCCGCAACCGGATTGCCCGGCTTCCGGGCGTTACCGCGAAACCGCCTGGATCTCCTGGTGATAGCCGCTCGCGCGGCTGCGGTTCAACGAGTCGTATCCCGTAAGCAGGACAAGGACGAGCGCCATGCCAAGGCCGACGCCGGTCAGGATGGGCGTCTCACGGACATGCCCGGCCAATGCGAGGATGATGCCAGCGAGTGCGATGAGCATTTCACCGTAGATCACCCTGCGCAGACTCTCGATGGTGCCCGTCAGGTGGGCGCTTTCCTGCACAAGAAACTGTGAAGGATCGGTGCCCAGCAGGGCGGAGAACCTGGCGTGATTGCTGCCCAGGCCCGCAAAGTACGCTCCGCTTGCCAGCAGAACGAGTCCTCCCGCGATCAGAAGCGACCATCCCATGCCGTAGAGCATGCCGACCGATGTTCTCGCCAGGTATGCGCCGGATCCCACCGCAGCCAGTGACAAACCGAAGCAGATCGCCGCGCCAACGCGCTCGGAGCCGTAGTAACCATCGACAAGGTCGATCATCTCTTTCCTCCCTGGGCATCGCTTGACTTCAACGCGGCCGTGACCGTTTCGATGAGTGCGGCAATCATCCTGCGCATTTCCTTGCCGTCCTTGGCGACATCCTTGAATCCTTTCATGCCGAAGACGATGACGCGGGCCAGTTCGGGCGCCTTTACCTTCAATCCGGAGAGTTCGACGGACGTCCCCAGCATGTCGGCCAGGAGTTCCTCGAAGGCGAAATAGCTCTCAAGCACCGGGGGGAAGCCGATGTCGAACATGTCCTTGGCGTCGGGATTGGCCAGGACCATCTCGAAGCCCTCCGCGCCCCAGCTCTCGCACGCAAAGCGCAGCTTTGCCTCAAGACCCGAGCGTTTCCCCAGCCCGGTCTTGATGTCCTCGAACTTGGCTGTGACCATCGTTTCGATGACGGCCCGGAAGACGCTCTCCTTGTCGGGAAAGGACAGGTAGAGATTGGGGCGCGAGAGTCCGGCCGACTTGGCTATGTCGGCCATCGTCGTGCGCGCGTAGCCATAGCGAAGGAACACGTCGATCGCGGCCTGAATGACCTGCCGGGTACGCGTGGGGTCTGTCGGGGCGGTTCTTTTCATGGAGGAGGACTCAGGATCAATGGCTGGATTCTGACATATTGACAAGTAATGTCAATATAGTAAACTGACATTTGGACCGAAAATGTCATCATGTTCGATGGCGCGGTCAACCCTGACCCAACCAAGGAGTTACCCATGTCAGCGTCGAAAGTCTGGTTCATCTCAGGAGCTTCCCGCGGTTTTGGCCGTATCTGGACGGAGGGCGCGCTGCGGCGCGGAGACCGGGTGGCAGCAACCGCGCGCGACGCCAACGCGCTCGCGGACCTCAAGGAAAGGTTTGGCGACGCCTTGTTGACCTTGACGATGGATGTCACGCGTCAGCAGGAAGTCGTCGCCGCCGTCAACAAGGCGCATCAACACTTCGGAAAGATCGACCTCGTGATCAGCAATGCGGGCAATGGGTTGATGGGCGCGGTTGAAGAGACCGCTCTCGATGAAGCGAGGGCGAACTTCGAAACCAATGTCCTGGGGACGCTGGCCGTCATTCAGGCGGCCTTGCCGTTGCTTCGTGCTCAAAAGCACGGACACATCCTGCTCGTCACCAGTGTCGGCGGGCTGATCACATTCCCGCTGGGCGGCATCTACCAGGCGACGAAATTCGCCGTCGAGGGCCTGGGCCAAACGCTGGCCCAGGAAGTCGCGGAATTCGGCATCAAGGTCACGATGATCGAGCCCGGCCCGTTCAACACCGAGTTCATGAGCCAGTCTTCGATGAAGCAGGCCAGGCCCATGCCTGAATATGACGCCATGCGGGTGCAGCTCGCGGCAACCCTTACCCCGGCCATGTTCGGCGATCCGTCGGCGACGGTTGAAGCACTGTTCAAGGTCGCCGACGCGGAGGATCCGCCGCTGCATTTCATCATGGGCGGTCTGACGCCGCTGGTACGCCAATGCTATGCGGCGCGGCTGGATGGCTGGACGAAATGGGAGACAGTCTCCGCCGCCGCGCAGGGCTGAAATCCGCTTTGCCCGGATAACGCGCCGGCGGAGACGCTGGCGCGGGCGAGCCCGTCGGCATCCCATCGACGAAAGCGCAGCGCGCGCGGGTGCCCGTTGGCATGCTCCTACCCATTATTTGGCTCCAGGCGCTCGCGCCAGCCCCGGATCTGCTGCGCCACGTGATCCATGAATGCTCGGATCCGGCCGGAGTGCCGCAGATGCGGGTGCGTCAGCAGCCACAGGCTGGGCGAAAGCCGCCGGGGCGGAAATTCCAGCAATTCCAGGCCCGTGCCGTGCGCCATGAAGCAGGGCAGTGCGGTCGCTCCGGTTCCGTTTTCGGCAAGCCGGCGCAGCGCCACGAATGAATCGGCAGTGGCGGCGACGGCGGCATTGCCGATACGCTCGCGCAGCCATGTGCCGATCGGCCCTTGCGCGAGATGGCCGTCGGGCAGCAGCCACGCCTGGCCGGCGGGTTCATGGCCGCGTGCCCGGATAGAGGCCGGCGCGGCATACAAGCCCCAGTCCATGCGCGCCAAAGGCTTGCCGACCCAGGCGGGCGGCGGCTCGTGCGTGGGGCGCAAGGCCACGTCGGCCTCGCGCCGGTCCAGATCCAGCCGGGCATTCGTGATGCGCATTTCCACCGTGATTGCCGGGAACCGTTCGTGGAAGGCACGCAGGATGTCCGGCAGGATGCCGTCGGCGAGGGAATCCGTTGTGGTGAAGCGTACCGGGCCGGCCAATCCCGCGGCCTGTCCTTCCACCTCGCGCCGGGCCCCGGTGAGGGCGCGTTCGAATGCCTCGCCGATGTCGATGAAACGCTGGCCCGCGTCCGTGGGGACGTAGCCGGTTTGCAGGCGGTCGAAGAGCGCCGTGCCGACCTCCTGTTCGAGCACGTGCAGGCGTCGCAGCACGGTGGCGTGCGATACCCCCAGCGCGCGCGCCGCGCCCGCCGCCGATCCGCCGCGCGCCATGGCCAGCAGGTGGCGCAGATCATTCCAGTCGAGGTCTTTCATGGGGAGTCGCCGCGCTGGGCAGGACTTGCCGGGTGGCTGTTCATTTTTGTGTGGTCGATGTCCAAGTATAGCTATTTTCGAACATATTGGGACGGTTCACTATGACGGCATCTTCTTCATCAAGGTGCCATTCATCATGTTGGACAACAAAACAGCCCCATACGGGACGCTATTGCTCCGCCTCCTGCTTGGCGCGTCTTTCCTGGCCCACGTCAGCGTGAAGCTATTCGTCTTCACGGTGCCTGGTTTCGTCGGCTATTTCGGCTCGCTGGGATTGCCGCCGCTGATGGCCTATCTGGCGATCGCGCTGGAGCTGCTGGGCGGCCTGGCGCTGATCTTCGGCGTCTATGCGCGCTGGGTGGCCGTACCACTGGTGTTCGAACTGCTGGGCACCATTGCCGTGGTGCATGGCAAGCTCGGCTGGGAGTTCAACAACAAGGGCGGCGGCTGGGAGTATCCCGCGTTCTGGGCGACCGCCCTGGTCGCCTTCATCTTGCTGGGCGATGGCCGCTGCGCTCTGCGTCCGTCGCGCCGGGTGCGCTGAACGCGCAGGCCGAAGGCTAAACGGTCGATGCGGCGACGTTGCTCCCGCGCCTGCCGGGGGTGTCCGTTGGTCCGTTGCGGAGGCTCGGGGATTCGGGAAAGGGACGATCACCACCGAGGCTTGATCGCCAAAACGGCAAGCCCACTGGCAAAAAGCGCAGCCCGCGGGCTGCGCTTTCGTTTTCAGGGTCTGGCTGCTTCATGTCGCGGCAGGCCGCGCGCGCCGGCGCGCGATCAGTGCACGAACAGCCAGATCAGCAGCAGCACGAAGGCCGGGACACCGAGCAGCCAGGCGAGAACGTAGGGCATGATTTCCTTCCTTTTTCGCTGTTTCCACGACTCCACTGTAGGGGGCGGGTCCCGCGGGCGGTGTCCGGCGGTTTCCCCTTGCCATGTAGGAGGGGGCTGACTTGCCGGGAGGCGGGGAAATCCGGGGCGGCGGAAGGCGGCGGAAGGCGGCCGGAGGGGAATGGCGGGGGATGGCGGCGGGCGTGGCGCCGGCAACGGCGGCCGGAAAGCCGTCATTGCCGGTCGAGGCAGGCGCTCGCCGGCGGCGAGGCCCGGTCCTTCAGTCCTCTTCGTCTTCCTCGGATTCGAGGAAATCGCGGCGCAGCAGCCAGTTCGTGATGGCTTCGTCGCAGACCTTCTTGAGCTTGTTCTTGTCCGGCAGGCTGTCGAACAGCTCGAAGTTCACCAGCGCCAGGCCGGCGTCGGTGATGTAGAACAGGCGGCCGGGCTCGTCGTAATGCACGATGCGCCCGTCGATGCCGTTTTCCTCGCTGTCGGCCGGCATGTCTTCCAGTTCCACCACCCGGCAGGTGAAGCGCGGGCTGCGGGTATGGGTCAGATATTCAAACTCGTCATGCATCACCTCGCCGCCCTTGGGCGTGAAGATGGCGAAACCCCAGATGAAGCGGGGCATCGGCAGATCGGACAGATCGTCAATCTCGTCCATGGTGTTCTCCCTGATTCGATAAGCCGCATTATCGCTCAGCGGGAGCCCCGGCGACCAATGTCGTGCGGCGGGAGGCTTATTTCACCGCCTTGCAGTTGGCGTAGGCGGGCGGCGCGTCGTCGCCCCGGGTGAGGTCCTGGAGCCGGCCTTCGTCGCCCTTGGTGATCCATTGGTGGATGCCGTGCGCGTAGCGCGCGCCGGAGCCGGTCAGCACGCTGACGAACAGCAGCGGCGGCTTGCCGTCGAGGCGCAGGATGGCGATCTGGTTGTCCGCGCCGTTGAAATAGCGGGCAGTGAGCTGCCTGCCCTCGTCGCAGCGGTAGCGCACCGTGCGCGGGGCATCGAAGCGCACGCCGTCGATGCCGGGCCGGGCCTGCGCCGGAAGCGCCGCCAGGCCGAGCGTGCAGGCCAGGGCGGCGGCGAGGCAATGCTTTGGAAAGCGCGGCGGCATGGCGGCTCCTGGCTGGCGTGCGGGCATCACGACAGCATATAACCGCTGGCCAGCGAACGGAAGCTCTCCACCTCGGCGGCCTGCCAGGCGGCGTCGTGGCCGTGCTCCTCGGCCAGGATCTGCGCCACGCGCGGCGCGGCGGCGCTGGCGGCGCCGGCTTCGAGGAACAGCGCGCGGTTGCGCCGCGCCAGCACGTCTTCCACGCGCCGCGCCAGCTCGAAGCGCGCGGCGAAGCGCACGTGGGCGGCGCTCAGGCCGGAGCCGGGCACGAGGATCTCGTCCGTGCCGGGCAGCGCGCGCAGCATGGCGAGCTCGTTGCCGTAGTAGCGGTCGGGCGAGCCGGTGCCGGCCGCGGGCAGGTCGGCGGGCAGGCCCCGCGCGCCGTGCAGCGGCAGGTCGGCGGTCACGCACGGCGCGGCCGGCAGCATCTTGCGCTCGATGGCGGTGCCGATCACGTCCTGCGCCATGCGCCGGTAGGTGGTCCACTTGCCGCCGGTGACGGTGATCAGGCCGCCCCGGGACACCAGGATGGTGTGCTCGCGCGAGAGCGAGGCGGTGGAGGCCTCGCCGGTGGCCTTGACCAGCGGGCGCAGGCCGGCCCACACGCTGGTCACGTCGGCGCGCGTGGGCGTGCGCGACAGGTAGCGCGCCGCGGTTTCCAGGATGAAGTCGACGTCGTCGGCGCCCGCGCGCGGCTCCAGCGGCAGGTCCTTGCGCGGCGTGTCGGTGGTGCCGACGATGGTGTGGCCGTTCCACGGCACCACGAACAGCACGCGGCCGTCGTCGGTCTTGGGGATCAGGATGGCGCGCTCGCCCGGCAGGAAGCTGCGCGGCAGCGTCAGGTGCACGCCCTGGCTCGGCGCCACCATGCCGCGCGCCTGGCCGTCCTCCATCTGGCGGATGGCGTCCACCCACACGCCGGTGGCATTGATCACGCAGCCGGCCTCGAGCGCGAAGCTGGCGCCGCCGAGCACGTCCTGCACGGTGACGCCGGCGATCACGCCGTTCTTCTGCGACAGGCCGGTCACGCGCATGTAGTTGACGGCGGTGCCGCCCACGTCGAACAGCGTGCGCATCAGCGCGATGGCCAGGCGGGCATCGTCGAACTGGCCGTCGAAGTACAGGTTGCCGCCGCGCAGCGGGCGCCCGCCCACGTGCTCGGCTAGCGTGGGCGCGGCGGCCAGCGTCTCGCGGTGGTTGAGCCAGCGGCTGCCGGACAGGTTGAGGCCGCCGGCCAGCAGGTCGTAGACCTTGAGGCCGATGCCGTAGAAGGGCTGGTCGAACAACTGGTAGGCCGGCACCACGAAGCCCAGCGGCCACACCAGGTGCGGCGCGTTGCGCGCCAGCAGCCCGCGCTCGTGCAGCGCCTCGCGCACCAGGCTGATGTTGCCCTGCGCCAGGTAGCGCACGCCGCCGTGGACCAGCTTGGTGGCCTTGCTCGAGGTGCCCTTGGCGAAGTCGGCGGC
The DNA here is from genome assembly GCF_000395345.1 of Cupriavidus sp. WS. Taxonomy (NCBI): domain Bacteria; kingdom Pseudomonadati; phylum Pseudomonadota; class Betaproteobacteria; order Burkholderiales; family Burkholderiaceae; genus Cupriavidus; species Cupriavidus sp. WS. Next base: position 70,128 of record NZ_AQPL01000102.1, read on the forward strand.
TTCTACCAGCAGCGTGCGGTAGCCGCGCGAGGCGGCATCCACCGCGGTGCCCAGGCCGGTGGCGCCGCCGCCGATGACGATCACGTCCCACCTGGGTTCGCGCTCGAGCGTGGCGAGCAGCGCGGCGCGGTCGGGCGGCAGGGCGGGGGAGGACAGTGTCTGCATGATTCCTTGTCTGATGCGGTTGCCTGGGGCGGTTGCCTGGGGCGGTTCGGCCCGGTGTGGCGATGTGGCGATGTGGCTCTGGGCTGTCCGGGCGGGCCGGTCAGCCGGCGGCGTGCGGCGGCGCGCCGTCCTCGCGCGCCCAGTCGCGCGCGCGCTCCACCGCGCGGTGCCAGCGCCACAGGCGGTAGGCGCGCGCGTCGGCGGACAGGTTGGGTTCGAAGCGGTGCTCCACCTGCCACTGGCTGGCGATTTCTTCCTCGCCGCTCCAGTAGCCGGTGGCCAGCCCGGCCAGGTAGGCGGCGCCCAGCGCCGTGGTCTCGGTCACGCGCGGGCGCACCACCACCGTGCCGAGCAGGTCGGCCTGCATCTGCATCAGCAGGTCGCTGCGCGAGGCGCCGCCGTCCACGCGCAGCTCGGCCAGCGCGATGCCGGCGTCCTTCTGCATGGCGTCCAGCACGTCCACGCTCTGCAGCGCGATCGACTCCAGCGCCGCGCGCGCGATGTGCGGGCGGCCGGTGCCGCGCGTGATGCCCACCAGCGTGCCGCGCGCGAACGGGTCCCAGTGCGGCGCGCCGAGGCCGGCGAAGGCCGGCACCAGCACCACGCCATCGGTATCCTCGCACTGGCGCGCGAGCGGCTCCGCCTCGGGCGCGCTGTTGATGATCCGCAGGCCGTCGCGCAGCCACTGGATGGTGGCGCCGCCCATGAACACGCCGCCTTCGAGGCAGTATTGCGTGCGCGCGGCGGCGGGCGCGGCGCCGCCGAGCTGCCAGCCGATGGTGGTGAGCAGCCGGTTGTGCGAGGCGACCGGCTGCGCGCCGGTGTTCATCAGCAGGAAGCAGCCGGTGCCGTAGGTGTTCTTGGCCATGCCCGGCGACAGGCAGGCCTGGCCGTAGGTGGCGGCCTGCTGGTCGCCGGCGATGCCGGCGATCGGGATCTCCGCGCCGAACCAGCGCGCCGCCGTGCGCGCCACCTCGCCGCTGGACGGCGCCACCTCGGGCAGCAGGCTGCGCGGGATGTCGAGCACGCCGAGCAGGGCATCGTCCCAGACGAACGTGTGGATGTTGAACAGCAGCGTGCGCGAGGCGTTGGAGACGTCGGTGACGTGGCGCCTGCCGTCGGTGAGCTGCCAGATCAGCCAGCTGTCCACGGTGCCGAAGGCGAGCTCGCCGCGCGCGGCGCGTTCGCGCGCGCCTTCGATGTTGTCCAGCATCCAGCGCAGCTTGGTGCCGGAGAAATAGGCGTCGATGATGAGCCCGGTGCGCGCGCGGAACAGCTCGCCGTGGCCCTCGGCCTGCAGCGCCTCGCACAGCGGCGCGGTGCGGCGGTCCTGCCAGACCAGCGCGCGCCCGACCGGCTCGCCGGTCTTGCGGTCCCACAGCACGGTGGTCTCGCGCTGGTTGGTGATGCCGATGGCCTGCACCTGGCTGGCGGCCACGCCGGCGTCGCCGAGCACTTCGTGCGCCACCGCCAGCTGCGACTGCCAGATCTCGTAGGGATCGTGCTCGACGTGGCCGGGGTGCGGGTAATATTGCCGGAATTCGCGCTGGGCGACCCGCACCACGTTGCCGGCGTGATCGAACAGGATGGCGCGCGAGCTGCTGGTGCCCTGGTCCAGCGCGAGCACGTAGCGGGGCTGGCCGGGCGACTGGCCGCGGGGCTGGCCCGTGGGCTGGGTTTGCGTCATGCCTTTTTTCCTGGATTTCCTGGATGCCATGCGACGGGCGCGCCATCGTGGCGGCCCGCAATATTCATGTCCGATACTTCGTTTCTCTCCCGCATCGCCGCGTCGCTGGCGGCGCGCAGCCGCTTCGACGCCGGGGCCCACTTCAAGCTGACCGTGGACGGCCGGCAGGTCGGCTGGCTGCCGCGCGCGCATGCGCGCATCCTGCGCGCGCAGGATGCGGTGCCCGCGGTGCTGGCCAATGAGGTGGCCGGCACGGTGGCGCTGCTCCCGGGCCGCGCGGAGCCCGCCGCGCGCAGCGAGGCGCTGGCCACGCTGGCGCGCTGGCTGGCGGAGGCCGGCCACGTGCGCGGCTGGCGCGATGAGCTGTTCGCGGTCACGCCGGCGCTGGAGGCGCCCGCGTTCGCGGTGATCGAGCGCGCCGCGGCGCGTTTCCTCGGCCTGCTGACCTTCGCCTCGCACATGAACGGCGTGATCGCCGGCGAGCGCGCGCTGTGGATCTCGCGGCGCAGCGCCGCCAAGGCGGTCGACCCCGGCATGTGGGACAACCTGGTGGCCGGCGGCATGCCCGCCGGCAGCGATCCGCTCGCCACGCTGGTGCGCGAGTGCGACGAGGAGTCCGGCATCCCGCCCGCGCTGGCGCGGCGCGCCGAGGCGCACGGCGTGATCGAGGTGCTGCGCGAAATCCCCGAAGGCGTGCAGTGGGAGGCGGTGTACGTGTACGACCTGCCGCTGCCGGCGGACTTCACGCCGCACAACCGCGACGGCGAGGTGGCCGAGCACCGCCGTATCGAGCCCGAGGCATTGCTTGCTATCATGGCGGATGGCGCCATGACCGTCGACGCGACGCTGGTGACGCTGGATACGCTCGCGCGGCGCGGCTGGAGCCCCGCCGCGGGCGAGGCCGGCACCCGCAGCGCATGATCGGCGCGCACTCGACAGAACCACACACGATGAGCAATACCGGATTCATTCTCACCATTTCCTGCCCGGACCAGCCGGGCATCGTCCATGCCGTCTCGGGCCTGCTGTTCCAGCACGGTTGCAACATCGTCGACTCCGACCAGTTCGGCGATGAATTCACCGGCCGCTTCTTCATGCGCGTGCATTTCACGCCGAGCGCGGGCGGTCCCGACCTGGCCGCGCTCAAGGCCGCGTTCGCCCCGATTGGCGACCAGTTCGGCATGCAGTGGGAATTGTTCGACGCCAGCGTCAAGCCGCGCGTGATGATCATGGTGTCGAAGATCGGCCATTGCCTCAACGACCTGCTGTTCCGCGCCAAGGCCAGCGGCCTGCCGGTGGAGATCGCCGCCATCGTGTCGAACCACCGCGACTTCTACCAGCTCGCCGCGTCCTACGACATCCCGTTCTTCCACCTGCCGCTGATGAACAGCTCCGCCGAGCAGAAGGCCGCGCAGGAAGCCAAGGTGTTCGAGGTGGTGCGCGAGCAGAACATCGACCTGGTGGTGCTGGCGCGCTACATGCAGGTGCTCAGCGACGACCTGTGCCGCAAGCTGGCCGGGCGCGCCATCAACATCCACCATTCGTTCCTGCCCAGCTTCAAGGGCGCCAAGCCGTACTACCAGGCGCACGACCGCGGCGTGAAGCTGATCGGCGCCACCGCGCACTACGTCACGGCGGACCTCGACGAAGGCCCGATCATCGAGCAGGAGATCGAGCGCGTGGACCACAGCATGGCCCCCGAGCAGCTCACCGCGGTGGGCCGCGACGTGGAATGCGTGGCGCTGGCGCGCGCGGTCAAATGGCACGCCGAGCACCGCATCCTCATCAACGGCCACAAGACCATCGTTTTCAAGTAAGCCCGCTCGCGCATGGCCGGCGCGTCCCGCGCCCGGCCCGCGCGCATGGCGCGCGCGCCGCAGGGCGCCGCGTTCAGTCCCGGGCGACCACACAGCTCACTCCGCTGTCTTCCAGCATCTGCCCGAACGGCGGCTTGAGCGGCTCGTCGGTAAACAGCCGGTCGATCTCCGACAGGTGCGCCAGCTCCACCATCGCCTGGCGGTTGAACTTGCTGGCGTCGGCCGCCAGCCAGATCTCGCGCGAATGCTCGATGATGGTCCGCGCCACCTTCACTTCGCGGAAATCGTAGTCGCGCAGCGTGCCGTCGGCCTCGATGCCCGAGATGCCGATCAGGCCGATGTCCACCTTGAACTGGCGGATGAACTCCACCGTGGCCTCGCCCACGATGCCGCGGTCGCGCGAGCGCAGCACGCCGCCGGCCACGATGACCTCGCAGTCGGGGTTGTCGGCCAGGATGCTGGCCACGTTCAGGTTGTTGGTGATCACGCGCAGGCCGCGGTGGTGGATCAGCTCGCGCGCGATCTCCTCCACCGTGGTGCCGATGTTCAGGATCAGCGAGCAGCCCTCCGGCACCGCGCCGGCCACCGCGCGCGCGATGCGCGCCTTGCCCTCGGCGTTGAGCACCTGCCGCTGCCGGTAGGCGATGTTCTCCACGGTCGACCCCTCCACCCGCACGCCGCCGTGAAAGCGCGCCAGCATGCCGTTGCCGGCCAGCAGGTTGACGTCGCGGCGGACCGTCTGCAGGGTCACGCCGAACTTGCGGGCGAGTTCGTCGATGGAGGCGAAGCCCTGGCTGCGTACCTCTTCGAGCAGGGCGGTCTGGCGTGGATTCAAGGTCATGCCGGCATTCTAGTTCAAACACAAACGAAAACAAATGATGCGGTGCATGATTGTTTTATGTTCGTTTTTGCACTAAAACGAGCGGAAAGCAAAAGTTTGTGCGTCCGCATCATCGCTGTTCATGTGATGCGGTGAGCATACGAATCCGGAGACCCGATGCAGCTCAGATTGGAAGGCATCGCCCAGCACGCAGGTTCGCAGGCGTATCTGTATCCCATGTCGCTGGCGCCCGTGCCGGGCGCCGTGACCATCCTGCTGGGCGCCACGCAGGCCGGCAAGACCTCGCTGATGCGGGTCATGGCGGGGCTGGACCGGCCCAGCGCCGGGCGCGTGGAGGTGGACGGCGCGGACGTGACCGGCGTGCCGGTGCGCGAGCGCAACGTGTCGATGGTCTACCAGCAGTTCATCAACTATCCCTCGCTGAGCGTCTTCGACAATATCGCCTCGCCGCTCAGGCTGCGCCGCGCGAAGGACATCGGCGCCCAGGTGCGGGCGCTGGCGGCGCGGCTGCACATCGACCACCTGCTCGATCGCCTGCCGGCCGAGCTGTCGGGCGGGCAGCAGCAGCGCGTGGCGCTGGCGCGCGCGCTGGCCAAGGGCGCGCCGCTGATGCTGCTCGACGAGCCGCTGGTGAACCTGGACTACAAGCTGCGCGAGGAATTGCGCGAGGAGCTCACGCAACTGTTCGCGCATGGCGACGCCACCGTGATCTACGCCACCACCGAGCCCGGCGAGGCGCTGCTGCTGGGCGGCCACACCGCCGTGCTGGACGCGGGCGAGCTGCTGCAATACGGCCCCACGCCGGACGTCTTCCACTATCCCGACTCACTGCGCGTGGCGCGCGCGTTCAGCGATCCGCCGATGAACCTGATGGCCGGCGACCTGCGCGGCGGGATCGTGACCCTGCCGGGCGGCATCGCCGTGCCGCTGCCGGCGGCCGCGGCCCACGCCGGCCCGGTGACGGTGGGCGTGCGCGCCGGCGCGCTGCGGCTGGACGCCGCGCCCGGCATGGTGCCGGTGGCGGGCACGGTGGCGCTGGCCGAGCTGTCGGGCTCGGACACCTTCGTGCACATGGACTCGCCGGTCGGCAACCTGGTGGCGCAGTTCCCGGGCGTGGTCGACCTGCAGCTGGGCGCGCCGCTCACGCTGCAGCTCGACCCGGCGCAACTGTATCTGTTCGACGCGGCCGGCAAGCGCATCCATGCGCCGGCGCGGCCGCAGCGCGCGGCGGCGCCGCTGGCCGCGGGGCGGGGAGCCTGACATGGCGCGCATCGACCTCGACCTGTCCCATTCCTACCGCCCGGACCCGCAGTCCGACGAAGACTACGCGCTGCTGCCGCTGAAGTTCACCTTCGAGGACGGTGGCGCGTACGCGCTGCTGGGGCCGTCCGGCTGCGGCAAGACCACGCTGCTCAACTGCATCTCCGGCCTGCTGCGGCCGTCGCACGGCACCATCGTGTTCGACGGGCGCGACGTGACCGCGGCCACGCCGCAGGCGCGCAACATCGCCCAGGTGTTCCAGTTCCCGGTGATCTACGACACCATGACGGTGGGCGAGAACCTCGCCTTCCCGCTGCGCAACCGCGGCGTGGCGCCGGCCCAGGTCAGGCAGCGCGTGGGCCGCGTGGCCGAGATGCTGGACCTGTCCGCGTCGCTGGACCGGCGCGCCAGCGGGCTGGCCGCTGACGCCAAGCAGAAGATCTCGCTGGGCCGCGGGCTGGTGCGGCAGGACGTCTCGGCGATCCTGTTCGACGAGCCGCTCACGGTGATCGACCCGCACCTCAAATGGCAGCTGCGGCGCAAGCTCAAGGAGATCCACCACGAGTTCCGCCTCACGCTGATCTACGTCACGCACGACCAGACCGAGGCGCTCACCTTCGCCGAGCAGGTGCTGGTGATGTCGCGCGGCAAGGCGGTGCAGGTGGGCTCGGCCGACGCGCTGTTCGAGCGGCCCGCGCATACCTTCGTCGGCAACTTCATCGGCTCGCCCGGCATGAATTTCCTGGACGCGCAGTGGCGCGACGGCGCCATCGAGATCGCCGGGCGGCGCTACATGCCCGAGCTGGCCGCGCCGGCGGCCGTCGCGCTGGGGGCCGCCGGCGGCTTCAAGGTGGGGGTGCGCCCGGAATACCTGCGGCTGGCCGCCGGCAACGACCCGCAGGCGCTGCCGGCGCGCGTGGAGCGCGCGCAGGACATCGGCACCTACTGGCTGGTCACGGCCACCGTGCAGGACGCCGGCGGCGCGCCCGCGCTGGTGCGCGCGCGGCTCGGCAACGAGGCCGCCGGGCTGGCGCCGGGCCAGACCGTGTGGCTGTCGGTGTTCAACCGCCATACCTGTTATTACGTCAACGAGGAGCTGGTGGCATGAGCACGCTGAAGCCCGTCAACCAGAAGGCCTGGCTGCTGGTGATCCCGGTGGTGCTGTGCGTGGCGTTCTCCGCCATCCTGCCGCTGATGACCATCGTCAACTATTCGGTGCAGGACATCATCTCGCCCGAGCGGCGCGTGTTCGTCGGCACCGAGTGGTTCCGCACCGTGCTGCGCGACGGCGAGCTGCACGACGCGCTGCTGCGCCAGCTCGGCTTTTCGCTCGCGGTGCTGGCGGTGGAGATCCCGCTGGGCATCCTGCTGGCGCTGTCGATGCCGGCGAAGGGGTGGAAGGCCTCGGCGGTGCTGGTGGTGATCGCGCTGTCGCTGCTGATCCCGTGGAACGTGGTGGGCACCATCTGGCAGATCTTCGGGCGCACCGACATCGGCCTGCTCGGCGCCGCGCTCGCCGGACTGGGCTTCGACTACAACTACACCGGCAGCGCGGTCGACGCCTGGGTCACGGTGCTGGTGATGGACGTGTGGCACTGGACGCCGCTGGTGGCGCTGCTGTGCTACGCCGGCCTGCGCGCGATTCCCGACGCCTACTACCAGGCCGCGCAGATCGACGGCGCCTCGCGCCTGGCGGTGTTCCGCTACATCCAGCTGCCCAAGCTGCGCGGCGTGCTGATGATCGCGGTGCTGCTGCGCTTCATGGACAGCTTCATGATCTACACCGAGCCGTTCGTGCTGACCGGCGGCGGGCCCGGCAACGCCACCACCTTCCTGTCGCAGTACCTGACGCAGAAGGCCGTGGGCCAGTTCGACCTGGGCCCGGCGGCGGCGTTCTCGATCGTCTATTTCCTCATCATCCTGCTCATGTGCTTCGTCCTCTACAACTGGATGCAGCGCGCGGGTACCGCCGGTAGCGCCGGCAGCGAGGACATGCCCCATGCGTGACGCCCAGCGGCGCGCGGCCTATGGCCGCGCCATCTTCCTCGTGGCCTACCTGGTGTTCGCCGTGCTGCCGATCTACTGGATGCTGAACATGTCGTTCAAGTCCAACGAGGAGATCGTCTCCACGCTGTCGCTGTGGCCGAACGACTTCACGCTGGACCACTACAAGACCATCTTCACCGATGCGTCGTGGTACTCCGGCTATGTCAACTCGATGATCTACGTGGCCATGAACACCGTGATCTCGATCACGGTGGCGCTGCCCGCGGCGTATGCGTTCTCGCGCTACCGCTTCATCGGCGACAAGCACGTGTTCTTCTGGCTGCTGACCAACCGCATGACGCCGCCGGCGGTGTTCCTGCTGCCGTTCTTCCAGCTCTACACCACCATCGGCCTGATGGACACGCACCTGGGCGTGGCGCTCGCGCACCTGGTGTTCAACGTGCCGCTGGCGGTGTGGATCCTGGAAGGCTTCATGTCCGGCGTGCCGCGCGAGATCGACGAGACCGCGTACGTGGACGGCTATTCGTTCCCGCGCTTCTTCCTGACCATCTTCCTGCCGCTGATCAAGGCGGGTGTCGGCGTGGCGGCGTTCTTCTGCTTCATGTTCAGCTGGGTGGAGCTGCTGCTGGCGCGCACGCTGACCTCGGTCAACGCCAAGCCCATCGTCGCCACCATGACGCGCACGGTGTCGGCCTCGGGCATGGACTGGGGCGTGCTGGCCGCGGCGGGCGTGCTGACCATCGTGCCGGGCGGCATCGTGATCTGGTTCGTGCGGCACTACATCGCGAAGGGCTTCGCGATGGGGCGCGTTTAAGACGTCGTTTCAAAAAGATCCTGGCGTCGTTGCGCGGCCTTGTCGTACCGGTTGTACTGCCCACGGCCGCGCGCCTGGCCAGGACCGCTTCGCTTCATTTTGAAACGACCTCCAAGGAGAGGCAATGCTGAGCTGGATGGTGTGGACCACCCCGGTGGCCGTGTTCTTCGTCTGCGTGGTGCTGATGCTGATCGGCATGACCGTGTGGGAGACGCGCGCGCCCACGCTCGAGCGCAAGGGTTTCCTGCCGATCGCCACCACGCGCGGCGACCGCCTGTTCATCGGCCTGATGTGCGCCGCGTGGATCAACCTGGCGTGGGTGGGGCTGGGCGAGAAGATGATGGCGTGGTTCTCGCTGGCCGAGGAACCCTCGATCTGGATCAGCTTCGTGGCGTCGATGCTGGTGCTGGCCCTGGTGATGCGCAAGGGCTGAGAAAGCATAAGGCGACGGCAATCTCGTCGATGGGCATGGCGGCCTGTACCTTCCCGGGCCGCAGCCCAGACAAAGAGCAGGGAGGGGGATTCTCGAGGAGACGTTCATGAAGGTGCACGTGAAACTGGGCATGACGGCCCTGGCCTGCGCGGCTGCGCTGGCCTGTGGCCACGCCGCATGGGCAGGCGAGGCCGAGGCGAAGAAGTGGGTCGACGGCGAGTTCCAGCCGTCGTCGCTGTCCAAGGACAAGCAGCTCGCCGAAATGAAGTGGTTCATCGACGCCGCGGCCAAGCTCAAGGCCAAGGGCATCACGCAGGTCAACGTGGTCTCGGAGACCATCACCACCCACGAGTACGAGTCCAAGACGCTGGCCAAGGCCTTCGAGGAAATCACCGGCATCAAGGTCAACCACGACATCATCCAGGAAGGCGACGTGGTGGAGAAGCTGCAGACCTCGATGCAGTCCGGCAAGTCCATCTACGACGGCTGGATCTCCGACTCCGACCTGATCGGCACGCACTACCGCTACGGCGCCATCTTGCCGCTGACCGACTACATGGCCGGCGCCGGCAAGGAATGGACCAATCCCGGCCTGGACGTGAAGGATTTCATCGGCACCAAGTTCACCACCGCGCCCGACGGCAAGCTCTACCAGCTGCCCGACCAGCAGTTCGCCAACCTGTACTGGTTCCGCGCCGACTGGTTCGCGCGCAAGGACCTGCAGGACAAGTTCAAGGCCAAGTACGGCTACGACCTCGGCGTGCCCACCAACTGGTCGGCCTACGAGGACATCGCCAGCTTCTTCTCCAACGACGTCAAGGAGCTCGACGGCAAGAAGGTCTACGGCCACATGGACTACGGCAAGAAGGACCCGTCGCTGGGCTGGCGCTTCACCGATGCGTGGCTGTCGATGGCCGGCGCCGCCGACAAGGGCCTGCCCAACGGCATGCCGGTGGACGAATGGGGCATCCGCGTGGGCGCGGACAAGTGCACGCCCGAAGGCGCCTCGGTGTCGCGCGGCGGCGCCACCAACAGCCCGGCCGCGGTCTACGCGCTCACCAAGTACATCGACTGGATGAAGAAGTACGCGCCGCCGCAGGCGATGGGCATGACCTTCTCCGAGGCCGGGCCGGTGCCGGCGCAGGGGCAGGTGGCGCAGCAGATCTTCTGGTACACGGCCTTCACCGCCGACATGACCAAGAAGGGCCTGCCGGTGGTCAACGCCGACGGCACGCCCAAGTGGCGCATGGCGCCGTCGCCCTACGGCCCGTACTGGAAGCAGGGCATGCAGAATGGCTACCAGGACGTGGGCTCGTGGACCTTCTTCAAGAACACCGATCCCAACCGGCTCGCGGCGGCGTGGCTGTACGCGCAGTTCGTGACCTCGAAGACGGTCTCGCTGAAGAAGTCGCTCACCGGCCTGACCTTCATCCGCGACAGCGACATCCACCACGAATACCTGACCAAGAACGCGGCGCAGTACGGCGGCCTGATCGAGTTCTACCGCAGCCCGGCCCGCGTGGCCTGGACGCCGACCGGCACCAACGTGCCGGATTACCCGAAGCTGGCCCAGCTCTGGTGGAAGAACGTGGCCACCGCCGTGACCGGCGAGAAGACACCGCAGTCCGCGATGGACAACCTCGCCGAGGAAATGGACCAGGTCATGGCGCGGCTGCAGCGCGCCGGCATGAGCAACTGCGCGCCCAAGCTGAACGCCAAGAGCGATCCGGCCAAGTGGCTGTCGGACGACCACGCGCCGTGGAAGAAGCTGGCCAACGAAAAGCCGAAGGGCGAGACCATCGCCTACGACAAGCTGCTGCAGGCCTGGAAGGAGGGCAGGGTGCGCTGAGCGCGTGCAGGGCGTGTCTCGCACCCGATTGCCGGGCACGTCCCGCCGCGCAGCCCATTCCCGCGTTGCCCGGGGGTTTGCTCCCCTCTCCCACTTGTGGGAGAGAGGAGACCACAGGCGGCAAGCCGGCTTCATCGGCAGCCCGAACGCAACCGTTTCTCGGTTGTTTTCTGCGATCCCGGCGCCAGCACAGCCGGCACCCCCATCGAGTGCAGCAATACCGACATCCAGACCTCCTCAACGATTTTTCGGAAAATTCCTTGACTATCTATCTACCAGTAGATAATATTCGGGTCATGGAAGCCGCTGCTCCGCCCCAGCCAGAACGCTGAAGCAGGAAAGAGGATCCAGCGCAGTACCCGGGGACTCCCCGTTTTTTTTGCCCAAGCCATCTATCTACTAGTAGATAACAG
>NZ_AQPL01000103.1:0-1766 GCF_000395345.1 Cupriavidus sp. WS
CGCGCCGGCCGGCCCGGGAACCCGCGCTCCGCCCGCGGGTCCCGCGCCGCGGAGCCAGTCCGTCGCCACGCCCGGCGGGAGCAGCGCGAGCCGCACCGGCCATCCGGCGCCGACTGGGATTTTCCCTTGGTTTGCGGCCGCAAGCGCAGTCCCCTGCCTTTTCCGGCCCGCGCCGCGCCGCGCGCGCTTCGCCGGTGCCACCTTTGTCTGCTAATGTCTGACCCGCAGGAAAACCGGGGGAGGAGAGACCGCCGGTCCCGCGCCGCCCGGGCCGGCCAAGCACCGGCCCCTGGCCTGCGGCAATGCCCAAAGACAGGAGACAAGACAATGCGGCCCAAGGCCCTAGAACCGACCGAATCCGTGCTGCTCGCCCTCATGGCGAGCGTGCGCGAATGGCAGCGCGCGCTCGACCAGACCCTTTCGGAGGTCGGCCTCGACTATCCCGGCTGGCTGCTGCTGCGCGCCATCCGCCAGGAGGAGTTCGTGCGCCACGCACCCTATGCCGGCCTGATGCCGATCCCGGTGGCGCAGTCCGAGTCCATGCTCGGCCCGCTGCAGGCGGAAGGCTGGATCGCGCTCGACGCGGCCGGCACGCCCTTCATCCCCGACACGGCGCTGCCGCGCATCGACCGCGTGTACAGCGCGCTGAAGGCGCCGCACTCGGTTTCGCTGGCGCCGTTCAGCAGCGAGGAGCGCGCCGTGCTCACCGCGTCGCTGCTGCGCATGAAGGCCACCCTGCACGACCACTGCGTGCGCCGCGGCCGCCAGGCCGTGCGCCAGGTCGAGATGCAGTTCTGACCCCGGCGGGAAATACGATGACGGCTGGAGGATCGGCGCGACAGGATCCGCGCGGCAACGTGACCGGCGTGCGGAACGATGTCCGCGTGGCGCGAAATGGCGGCCCGGGTGATCCGGCAACCGCGCCGGCAACCGCGCCGGCAGCGAACGGCACCGTGGGCGGCACCGTCGGCGAGGTGGCGGCACCAGCCATCACGCCCGCGAAAACCGTGAAAACGGCCGGCCCGAAGACCCGGAAACCGGATCGGGCAGGCCGTCGCGGCGGCGGCGGGAATGCCCCGCCGGCGGCGCCGCGCTCAGGCGCACTCAGGCGCGCCGCATCCGGCCTTCCTCAGGCCTTCTTCACCCATGCGCTGCACCAGCCCTTGCTGGCGACCTGCTTGCCGGCGAACAGCGGGCAGGCGCCGCTGGCGTCGGTCGCCTTGCCCTGGAACAACTGGCAGTTGCCGCAGTGCTGGGTGGCGTCGTGCTTGGGGTACTTGGCCTTGTCGACCTTGCTGGAGTCGGCCTTGTAGCCGAGCCCGACCGCTTGCGGGTCCTTCTCGTCCACCAGCGGCCCGCTGCCCTGCGCGCGCGCGGGGAGGGACAGCACCAGCGCACCGGCGGCGACGATCGGGATGCCTTTCAAGAAATGACGGCGTGATGACATCTTTTAATCCTTTTTTCTGTGGGGGAACAACCTGGGCAGGCCACGCGCGCAAGACGCGGCAAGGCCGGCAGCCATCGGCGCGCCATGCGGCACGCCCGATACCGGCTCCGCCGCGCGGCAGGCCGCCGCGGGCGCCAGACACACCCGCCACGGACCCACGCCGGCGCCTGAAGCCGGTACCCGATAGATTCTAGGCCAACGCGGCCGCGCGGCGCCGCGCGCGTGATGCGCGCGGTGGCCGCGCTTGACGCAGGGCAACATAACGCCGGGAAACCGCACGCCGGCGGCAAAAAACGGGTAGAGGAAAGAAAACGGCCGG
>NZ_AQPL01000104.1:0-28287 GCF_000395345.1 Cupriavidus sp. WS
CGGCAACACCGCGCGCCGGCCGCGCGCCCATCCGCGCGTGGCGCGTGGGCAGCAGAGAAAGACGGCGGGATGAGCGGGATGCCGCCTAGCGGCCCGGCCCCATGTCCACGATCGCGCCGTTGGGCGCCACCAGGTAGAAGTCCGCGCCCACGCCAACCCAGTGGCGTCCCTTGGGCGGCGCCGGCAGGTTGTACCCGCGCCAGTCGTCCACCACGTACTGGCGGTCGCGGTATTCGGCCGGGAGCCGGTCGCCCTTGTGCCAGCGCGGCGGCGTCATGCGGTCGTTGTTGCGGTCGTCGCCCGGCCCCGGGCCACCCGCCTGGGGCTGGTACTGATAGCCGCGCCCGCGGTCGGGCCCGGGCTGCGCGCTGCCCTGCGCCGAGGCCAGCAACCCCGCGGCGAGCAACAGGCCCGCCAGCAATCTGCTTTTCACGGTTTTTGTCATCGAGCACTCCTTTGGTCGGCCACGATAGCCGCGGTGGCCGCGCGGTGGCGGCGCGTCGACACGTCGATCCGGGCACGCGCCATGCCACGAGCCGGCCACGCGCGCGGCAATCCGTCGCAATGGCGTGGTTCGCAACTTCGATGCCCGCTTCAAGGATAGTGGCTGCGGCGCATGGCGCCGGCGCCATGCGCCCGGACCGCCGCGCGCGGGCCACGGAAAGGCCACGGCAAGGATGGGCGGGGAGGTCGGTAAGAATTGCAACGGGCGCACAAACTGCACGGGCGGCCGGGAAGGCGCCGTGAAATCCGGGACGCTTGTGTTCTCCCATCTCCCGCGCGCGGGAGAGCAACCGGGGGAGGGCCGGCGCATCGGCGAAGTGATGGTCTGCGCCGTTCGCGGGCGCTTGTCTTCTCCCCCGCCCGGCCGCCTCAGTCCAGCTTGAACTCGCCGACCGCGCCCTGCAGTTGCTGCGCCTGCTCGGCCAGCGCGGTGGACGCGGCGGCGGCCTGCTCCACCAGCGCCGCGTTCTGCTGCGTGACCGTGTCCATCTGCATCACCGCCTGGCTGACCTGGTCGATGCCGCTGCTCTGCTGCGCCGAGGCCACCGAGATTTCCTTGAGGATGACCGTCACCTGGCGCGAGGCCTCGACGATCTCGCGCATGGTCTCGCCGGCGTGCTCCACCCGCACGGAGCCGGTGCGCACCTGCTCGGCCGAATCGCCGATCAGGCCGCGGATTTCCTTGGCCGCCGCCGCGCTGCGCTGCGCCAGCGTGCGCACCTCGCCCGCCACCACGGCAAAGCCGCGGCCCTGCTCGCCGGCGCGCGCCGCTTCCACGGCGGCGTTGAGCGCCAGGATATTGGTCTGGAAGGCGATGCCCTCGATCACGTCGATGATGTCGACCACCTTCTTCGAACTGGCGCTGATCGCGTGCATGGTCTCCACCACCTCGCCGACCACGGCGCCACCGCGCTCGGCGATCTGCGAAGCATTGGCCGCGAGGTCGTTGGCGGCATGCGCGCGCTCGGTGTTCTGGCGCACCATCGTGGTCAGCTCGCCCATGCTGGAGGCGGTTTCCTGCAGCGCCGCGGCCTGTTCCTCGGTGCGCTGCGAGAGGTCGGTGTTGCCCACCGCGATCTGCCGGGAGGCATCGGTGATGGAATCGGTCGATCCCTTGATGCGGCTGACCAGGTCGGTCAGCATGTCTTCCATCTCGCCCATGCCGCGCAGCAGGCGGCCGAACTCGCCGCCGCGCTCGGTCTCGAATTCCTGGCTCAGGTCGCCGGAGGCCACGGTCTCGGCGATATAGACCGCCTCGCCGAGCGGCTGCTCCACCCCGCGCGCGATGACGAAGGTGAAGACCACGGCGGCCAGCAGCGCGGCCCCCCACAAGCCGTACATCCACGCGCGGGCGGAAGACACGGCCTGCTCCAGGCCGCCCCCGGCGGCGTCCGGCAGGCTGCCCAGCCCCGCCACGATCCCCGCCGCCGCCAGTACCAGCACCACCGCGAAACCGGCGCCCAGGCGCGCGCGGATGCTCAGGTTGCCAAAGAACGCCATCGTTTCATCTCCCCGTTATCATGGACTTCGCCCGTTTCGTCACTTGGTTAACGACCGGGCCGGAGAAGAACTTTAGGAAAATATTCGCGCGCCGCGGTGACAGGCCATTGCCACGGGACCCGCGCGGGGCGCGGGATGATAGCGGACGATCGCCACGCCGGGAATCTCCACCGGCAGAACAGTGAAATCCACTGGTGGACATAATGGCCGCGGCGCGCTGCCATGTCCTTCGCGCCAGTCCCGGATTCGCGCCGCCGCGGCACCCGGAAAATCGGAATCTCCCGACGCATTCCGGTTAATGTATCGACATTGGAAAATCCAATGTAGCAAGACATTATCGCAATGGGAATTGCCGCCCCGATTATTGCCGCACTCATCAATCGATCGCACCGGAATCGCGGCAGATGACATGAAATGGCGCCAGCGCGCCTCACGGAAAACCGGCGCCCGGCAGCCATGCCGACGCACGGATTCCGGCGCGCATCCGCCATCGCGCGGCACCCGCGGCGATGCGCGGTTCGGCCCGGAACGCCCGCGCCGGCGCGCTCCGCGCCCGCCTCCCACACCGCGCCGCGGCACCCCGGAAAAACCTCGTGGCCCGTCTTCCGATTTGCGTGGTGGTACGCATGTTGCATATGCCAGCACTTCGATATGAGGCCAGAGCATATTGGCCATTGCTTTATTGCCACCCGCTGGCTTGAACAACTTGTCGGATTTAAAGACCGCGGCGCAGGGCCATGAATCACGCAGCCGTTCCTGATTTAAAGGGAAAGGGAACGGATCGCGGGCATCCCGCACCACCGGAAAAACATGATTCCCTCTTGTGGTGCCCCCCCAGGCTCCCCACGAGGGCCATCTTTATAGTCCCCCAGGGAGAAATCACGATGTACAAGAACAAACCGGCGCTTACAGCGTTGGCCGCGGCCGTCCTGGCCGCCGTCATGCTGGCTTCGTGCGGCGGAGATGATCCGAGCCCGCCCGTTGCCGTCACGCCCGCGCCCCCCTCCCAGCCCGTCGTGCCGGACACCAGCTGCCAGATCCTCTCCAGCGACGGCAACGCCGTGGTGGTGGGTTCCGACCAGCCGGGCGACCCCGCGCTGCCCGAGCCGGCCTCCGGCTACCGCACCGGGCTCAAGCCCGTGTACGCGAAGAAGTTCATGGTCTCCAGCTCGAACGCGCTGGCCAGCGTGGCCGGCTGCACGGTGCTCAAGCAAGGCGGCACCGCGGCCGACGCGGCCGTGGCCGTGCAGGCCGTGCTGGGCCTGACGGTGCCGGAAGCCACCGGCCTCGGCTCGGGCGGCTTCATGATCTATTACGATGCCGCCGCCAAGACGGTGCAGGCCTACGACGGCCGCGAGTCCGCGCCCGCCGCGGCCACCGCCAACTACCTGCGCTACGTCGACGACGTCGCTGACCAGACCGCGCCCAAGCCCAGCGCCCGCGCCAGCGGCCGCTCGATCGGCACCATCGGCGTGCCGCGCCTGATCGAACGGGTGCAGAAGGAACACGGCACGCTGGCCTGGAAGGACCTGTTCGGCGACGCCATCTCGCTGTCCACCAACGGCTTCAAGATCGGCGGCCGCCTGGCCCAGGCGATCTCGTCGAACGCCGCCGCGCTCAAGCGCGACCCCGAGGCGCTGGCCTATTTCTTCGAGGCCGACGGCACGCCCAAGGCACTCGGCACGCTGCTGAAGAACCCCGCCTACGCGCGCACCCTGACGGCGATGGCCGCCGGCGGCGCCGACGTGCTCTACACCGGCCAGATCGCCGCCGACATCATCGCCAAGATCGGCTCGACGCAAGGCGCCGACGGCAATCCCACCACCCCGGGCAAGACCACGCTGGCCGACCTCGCCGCCTACCAGGCCAAGCTGCGCGACCCGGTCTGCACCACCTACCGCGCCTACTGGGTGTGCGGCACGCCGCCGCCGTCGTCGGGCGGCATCACCGTGGCCTCGGCGCTCGGCATCCTGGAGAACTTCGACCTGGCCCCGCTCAAGCCGACCGCCATCGACCTCGAAGGCGGCAAGCCGACCGTGCAGGGCGTGCACCTGATCTCCGAGGCGGAGCGCCTGGCCTATGCCGACCGCGACAAGTACGTGGCCGACACCGACTTCGTGCCGCTGCCGGGCGGCACCTGGGACACCATGCTGAACAAGCCCTACCTGCAAAGCCGCGCCGCCCTGATCAGCCCGACGCTGAGCATGGGCGTGACCACGGCGGGCAATCTCGGCGCGGTGCCGCTGGGCGTGGACGCCAACCTCATCGAGCACGGCACCAACCAGTTCACCATCGTCGACGGCAAGGGCAACGTGCTGACCGCCACCACCACGGTGGAGTCGAGCATGGGGTCGTTCCACATGACCAACGGCTTCCTGCTGAACAACCAGTTGACCGACTTCTCGGCCAATCCGCTCGACGGCGGCGGCAACCCGATCGCCAACCGCGTGGCGCCGGGCAAGCGCCCGCGCAGCTCGATGGCGCCGACGCTGGTGTTCAAGAAGGCGGCCGACGGTTCCATCGGCGAGTTCTTCATGGCGACCGGCTCGCCGGGCGGCGGCACCATTCCGCAATACGTGGTGAAGACGCTGGTGGGCGTGCTGGACTGGGGCCTCGACGCGCAGCAGTCGTCCGGGCTGGTGGACTTCGGCGCCAGCAACAGCGCCACCACCACGGTCGGCGGCGAGCATCCCAACGTCAACACCGCCAACAGCGGCAACGACGACCCGCTGATCGCGGGCCTGCGGGCGCTCGGCCACACCGTCTCGACCAGTTCGCAGGCGAGCGGCATCAACTCCATCATCCGCACCCAGCTCAACGGCGCGGCGGTACTGATGGGCGGCACCGACCCGCGCCGCGAAGGCGTGGTGCTGGGCGACACCTTCAACCCGTAAGCGGGAGCGGCAAGCGGTGGAACGCCGTGCGTTCCACCGCGGCGCCGGGGCACGGCGACGCCCCGGCGCCGCACCATGCCCGCGCCATGTATTCAGGACATCGACAGCCACTGCGCCAGCTGGCCGGCCAGCCAGCCGCAGCCGACGCACACCGCCAGCCATCCGCCCACGATGGCCGCGCAACGCTTCAGATCCATTTCCTCGCTCCGGTAAACCGGCCGCCAGCGCGGCGGCCCAGGGAATCTCCGCGGCGCCTAGTCGGCGTGGCTGGCCACGGCGCCGTCCGGCGCCGGCGGCGCGGCGGCCAGCGCCGGCGCCTCGTCCTCTTCCTCGTAGGCCGGCAGCGGGTCCGCGCCGTCGCGCAGCAGGTAGCGGCGGCGCTGCAGGTAGGCGTCGCGCACGAAGGTGTACTTGTCGAGCGCCGCCAGCGACAGCAGATCGGTGGCGCCCAGCAGGTTGGCGCGCCCGTTGACGATGCCCGCGCCGGTCATCGCGTTGCGCCAGGCGGGATCGAGATAAGTGACCGGCGCCAGCCAGTGGTCGGCCAGCAGGCCCACGCCGTCGCGCGCGGTGCTGGGGCCGAACAGCGGCAGCACCACGTAGGGGCCGGCGGGCACGCCCCAGGTGCCGAGCGTCAGGCCGAAGTCCTGCGAGTGCTTCTGCAGCCCGGCCGGCGTGGCGATGTCGATCAGCCCGCCGATGCCGAGCACCGAATTGATGGCCACGCGCATCAGGCTCTCCGCGGCCTCCACGCCCTTGCCCTGCAGCAGGTTGTTGGCGAAGTTGCCGACGTCGGAGAGATTGCCGTAGACATTGCTGACCGCGGTGCGCACCGGGCTGGGCGTCACGGCCTCGTAGCCCTTGGCGACCGGCTCGGCCACGTATTTGTCGACCTGCTCGTTGACGGCGAAGACCGCGCGGTTGACGGACTCCAGCGGATCGGCCGGGCTGGCCACCGGGCTGCTCGCGCAGCCGGCCAGCGCCGCCGCCGCAAGCAGGGAGACGGCGTGCGGCGAGAACCGCCGGAAGGAGGGGAAGCTGGAGAACATGGGAACTCTTCGGGTCGGGTTGGAAAGCCGTCCCGCGCGGCGGCAGCGGTGAAACCGTCCGCGCGAGCGTCTTCCGTTTGTTCTTGAGCCGGTGCCGCGGCAACGGCGCGGCAACGGCGCGATGGCGCAGCCGGCCCCTCTGCGGGGGCCCTCGGCAGGCCGGTGACGCGATTATCGTTGTCGACGCGCCGCCGATAAATGGCGAAAGCAGGGATTCTTTATCTACGTATCGCCAACAATCGCCGCAATCAGCGGCGGCGGCGTGGCGGGGGCCGGCGCGGTTGTCGCCGCCGGTTGTTGTCGCCAGTTGTCGTCACCCGTTGTTGTCGCCACGTGAAGAGTGTGTTCGCGCAAACCCCATTTATCCGCGCGCCGCGGCTTGCTATTGTTCGTCTCGGGACCCGGATACCTCCTCCCGGGGCCCTGGCGCCTGACACAGGCGCCCTGTTCTGTCTTTCAGGAAGCAGCCAGCTTGTTGTTCGCCTCCTCTCCGTGGCAACATTGCGGTTCTGCTTCGAGCGCAGCGTTTGCTGCGCTTTTTTTTCGCGCGGGCGCCGGGCCGGCGGCGGCCCGGCCTGCGCCTATGCGTTCGGACGCACCGCGGCGCCGCCGGCATCCGCGTCCCGCCGCGGCGGGCGCGACAGGAAACCGAACACCGCCACGGCGGACAGCACCGTGACCGCGGTCAGCACGTGCAGCAGCATGCGGAACGCCTCGCCGTAGCCGGCCACCAGCAACTGGCGGCTGACCTGCGGCAGCGCCTGCGCGGCATGGGCGAGGTCGCCGGTGGCCAGGCGCTGCGCCGCCTCGGCCAGCCTGCCGGCGGCGCCGGCGCCGGATTCGGCCAGCACCGCGCCCAGGCTGACGTTGGCGATGGCGGCCAAGATGGCGCCGACGATGGCCAGCGCGATGCCCTCGCCCGCCACGCGCGTGGTGTTGAAGATGCCGGTCGCCATGCCGGCGCGCTCCTTCGGCACCACGCTCACCGCGAGTCCGTCCATCAGGCCCCACGGCATGCCCGCGCCGATGCCGATCAGCAGCATCGGCGGCACCACGGCAAAACCGGCGCTGCCGACCTCGACCAGGCTGAACCAGTGCAGGCCCGCCGCCGCGACCAGGAAGCCGATGCCGGACAGCACGCCGGCCGGGACCCAGCGCGTGAGCGACGCCACCACCACCGGCACCACCAGCATCGGCGCCGACAAGGCGATCATCAGGATGCCGGCGTCGATCTCGCTCAGCCCTTCGATGCCGATGAAGCGCAGCGGCAGCATCACCACCAGCACGATGTAGCTGTAGCAGGTGCCGATCGGCAGCATCTGCACGCCGACGAAGCGCGGGATGCGGAACAGGCTCAGGTCCAGCATCGGGCGCGCCACGCGCGACTCCACCGCGACGAAGACCGCCAGCATCAGCGCCGCGCCGGCCAGCGAGCCGGCCACCGCGGCGCTCGACCAGCCGCGCTCGGGCGCCGCGATCACGCCGAAGGTAAACAGCGCCAGCGTGGCGGTGAAGGCGATGGTGCCGGGCCAGTCCAGCCCCTGCGCGCCGGGGTCGCGGGTCTCGCGCATGCGCGGCAGGCCGAACAGCATGGCCGCCGCGCCGATGAGGCCGGTGGACAGGAACACCGAGCGCCAGCCGAAGACATCGATCAGCACGCCGGCCAGCAGCGGGCCGAACGCCAGGCCGATGCCGAAGCTGGTGCCCAGCATGCTGAACGCGCGCGTGCGGGCGTGGCCCTCGAACTCCTGCGCCAGCGCGGCCGAGCCGCCCGCCAGCGCGGCGGCGGCGGCGATGCCCTGCACCGCGCGCAGGATGTCGATCCACGCCACCGTCGGCGCCGCGGCCAGCGCGAACGAGGCCAGGATGAAGAAGCCGATGCCGATGCCGAACAGGCGCTTGCGCCCGTACACGTCGGCCAGCGCGCCGGCGGCCATCAGCAGGCTGCCGAAGGTCAGCATGAAGGCATTGGTGATCCAGGTCAGCGACACGGCGCTGCCGCCGAGCTCGCGGCCGATGGCGGGCGTGGATACCGCGCCGCCGGAAAAGCTCAGCGGCAGGACCACGGCGGCCAGGCATACCGCGAGCAGGATCAGTGGCTTGCCACGCTTGGGGGCGTGGGGGTCGGGTTGGGTCATGGAAGAGGCCGGTGATGGAAAGAAGAGAAAGAGAAAAGGCTGGCTGCCGGGATGCCGGGAAAGATGGATGACGGAGCGCGGGCGTCGCGGCACCGGCGGTTTGCTCCCCTCTCCCATTGCATGGGAGAGGGGAGCAAACCGCGGGCAATATCGGCCTTGTCAGCAACGCGGCATGCTTCGTGGCGCGCTCAATTGCTCGCCACGCTGCCCGCCACCACATCGCCCCAGCCGCCGCCGAGCGCGCGGATCAGGTTGACCGTGGCGGCGGCCTGCACGCTTTGCAGCTGCACCGCGGCGCGCCGGGTCTGCAACGCGGTGCGCTCGGCGTCGATCACGTCGAGGAAGTTGATCGCGCCTTCGCGGTACTGCGTGCGCGAGATGTCGGCAGCGCGCGTGGCGGACTGCACGGCGTCGGCCTGCGTCTGCGTCTGCGCTTCCAGGATGCGCAGGTCGGACAGGCCGTCCTCCACCTCGCGGAAGGCGGTCAGCACCTGCTGGCGGTACTTGGCCACGTCTTCTTCATAGACCGCGCGCGCATTGGCCAGGCTGGCGCTGCGCCGGCCGCCGTCGAAAAGCGGGATGTTCAGCGCGGTGCCGGCCAGCGGCCCCAGCAGGAACGCGCGGCTGCTCCACTTGAACAGGTCGCCCAGCGTGGCCGACTCGAAGCCGCCGGTGCCGGTCAGCGTGAGCGACGGGAAGAAGGCCGCGCGGGCGATGCCGATGCGCGCATTGGCCGCGGCCATCGCGCGCTCGGCCGCCGCGATGTCCGGGCGGCGCTCCAGCAGCGACGACGGCAGCCCGGCCGGGATGCGCAGGCTGACCGCCTTGAGCGGCGCGGGCGGCATCGAGAACTCGGCCGGCGCCTTGCCCAGCAGCACGGCCAGGCCGTGCTCCGAGGCCGCGCGCAGGCGCTGCACGCTCATCGCGTCGGCGCGCGCCGTGGCCAGTTCGGCGCGGGCGCGGGCCACGTCGAGCTCGCTGATGTCGCCTTCGTCGAAGCGGCTCTGCACCAGCTTGAGCGCCTGCTCGCGCAGGCTCACCGTATGGGCGAACACTTCGGCCTCGGCGTCGAGCCCGCGCAGCGTGAAATAGGCCTGCGCCACGTCGGCCTGCAGCGCGAGCTGCACCGAGCGGAACAGCGCCTCGCCGCGCTGGGTGTCGGCGCGCGCGGCATCCACCGAGGACGCCACGCGGCCGAACAGGTCGACCTCGTAGGAGGCGCTGGCCTGCGCGCGCCACAGCGTCTGCTGCGGAATGCCGGTGCCGTCCGGCTGCAGCTGCGACGCCGCCGAGAGCTTCTCGCGGGTCGGGCCGAAGCCCGCGTCCAGCGTGGGGAACAGCCCGGCGCGCGCGGCCTGGTTGAGCGCCCGCGCTTCCTTCAGGCGCGCGGCAGCGGCGGCCAGGTCCTGGTTGGCTTCGAGCGCCTGCCGTTCCAGCGCGTCGAGCTTGTCGTCGCCGAACACGGTCCACCATGCGCCGCGCGCCACTTCCTCGGAAGGCCTGGCGGGTTGCCATGTGCCGGCCTCGCCCGGCTTGATCTGCGTCCGCGTCCAGTCGGCCGAAGCTTCCTTGAAGCCGGCCGCCGTGGGCACCGCCGGCTTGTCATAGGCCGGAGCCAGCGAGCAGCCGGCCAGCACCAGCAGGGACGCCAGCAGCACCGAACCCTTCGCGAGCCAGCGGGCCGACGGCTTGAATGAAGATGTCTTCATGATGATCTCCCCGATCCTTACTCGGCTGAAGCCACGGGCACCGCCGGCGCATGCCCGGCATGCAGCGGCTGCGTGTGGGCGTGGTGCTTGTCCACCAGCGGCCTGCCGCCGGCCATCTTGCGCAGCGCCACGTAGAACACCGGCGTGAGCATCAGCCCGAACAGCGTCACGCCGAGCATGCCGAAGAACACCGCGATGCCCATCGCCCGGCGCATTTCCGAACCCGCGCCGGTCGACGTCACCAGGGGAATCACGCCCATGATGAAGGCGAACGAGGTCATCAGGATCGGGCGCAGGCGCAGGCGGCTGGCTTCGATCGCGGCCTGCACGATGGTGCGGCCCTGCATCTCCAGCTCGCGCGCGAACTCCACGATCAGGATCGCGTTCTTGGCCGACAGCCCGACCAGCACCATCAGGCCGATCTGCGTGAAGATGTTGTTGTCGCCCTTGGTGAGCCACACGCCCAGCAGCGCCGACAGGATGCTCATCGGCACAATCAGCAGGATGGCCAGCGGCAGCGTCAGGCTTTCGTACATCGCGGCCAGCACCAGGAACACCAGCAGCACGCTGATCGGGAACACCCACAGCGCGGCGTTGCCGGTCAGGATCTGCTGGTAGGTCAGGTCGGTCCATTCCAGCTTGATGCCGCGCGGCAGCACCTCGGCCGCGATGCGCTCGACCGCCGCCTTGGCCTGCCCCGACGAGTAGCCGGGCGCGGGGCCGCCGTTGATGTCGGCGGCGGTGAAGCCGTTGTAGCGCACCACCATTTCCGGGCCGTAGGTAGGCGTGACCTTGACCAGCGACGACAGCGGCACCATCTCGCCGGCGGCGTTGCGGGTCTTGAGCTGCAGCACGTCCGCCGCGGTGGCGCGGAACTGCTGGTCGGCCTGGGCGCGCACCTGGTAGACGCGGCCGAACTTGTTGAAGTCGTTCACGTACAGCGAGCCAAGGTAGATCTGCATGGTGTCGAACACGTCGGTGATCGACACGCCGAGCTGCTTGGCCTTGACCCGGTCCAGGTCCACGTCCAGCTGCGGCACGTTGATCTGGAAGCTGGTGAAGGCCGGGCCCAGCTCGGGCGCCCTGGCGGCGGCGGCCAGGAACTTCTGCGTGGCGTCGTTGAGCGCTTCGTAGCCGAGCGCGCCGCGATCCTCGAGCTGGAACTTGAAGCCGCCCAGCGTGCCGAGGCCCTGCACCGGCGGCGGCGGGAAGGTGCCGATCTGCGCGCCCTTGATATGGGCGTACCTGGCGTTCAGCGCGGCGGCGATGTCCGCCGCGGATTCGCCCTTGCCGCGCTCCTTCGACGGCTTGAGCACCGGAAACACCAGCCCGCTGCTCGACGAGTTGGTCAGGCCATTGACCGACAGGCCCGGAAACTGCGGCAGATGGACCACGCCGGGCTGCTTGAGGGCGATGTCGCCCATCTGGCGCACCACCGCGTCGGTGCGGTCGAGCGAGGCGCCCGGCGGCAGCTGCGCGATGCTGACCAGGTAGTCCTTGTCCTGCGCCGGGATGAAGCCGCCGGGCACGACCTTGCCCATCAGCACGGCGCCGCCGAGCAGCAGGCCGTAGACCACGAACATCATCATCTTGCGGTTGATGACGCCGCCCACGCCGCGGCCATACGACGCCGAGCCGCGCTGGAAGACCTTGTTGAAGGCGGCGAAGAACTTGCCGAATGCCGCGTCCATGATGCGCGTCAGGCGGTCCTTGGGCGCGTGGTGGTCCTTGAGCAGCAGCGCGGCCAGCGCCGGGCTCAGCGTCAGCGAGTTGAAGGCCGAGATCACCGTCGAGATGGCGATGGTCATGGCGAACTGCTGGTAGAACTGGCCGGTCAGGCCGCTCATGAAGGCCAGCGGCACGAACACCGCGATCAGCGTCAGCGCGATGGCGATGATGGGGCCGCTCACCTCCTGCATGGCCTTGTAGGTCGCGTCGCGCGGCGACAGCCCCTCGGCGATGTTGCGCTCGACGTTCTCCACCACCACGATGGCGTCGTCCACCACGATGCCGATCGCCAGCACCATGCCGAACAGCGACAGCGCGTTGATGGTGTAGCCGAAGGCCAGCATCAGCGAGAACGTGCCGACGATCGACACCGGCACCGCCAGCAGCGGGATCAGCGAGGCGCGCCAGGTCTGCAGGAACAGGATCACCACCAGCACCACCAGCGCGATGGCCTCGAACAGCGTGTGCACCACCGCGTCGATGCTCTCGCGCACGAAGCGGGTCGGGTCGTAGACGATCTCGGACCTGACGCCGTCGGGCATGTCCTTCTGCAGCTCGTCCATGATCTTGCGCACGTCGTCGGAGATCTGCAGCGAGTTGGCGCCGGGCTGCTGGAAGATGATGAGCTGCACCGCCTGCTGGTTGTCCATCAGGCCGCGCAGCGCGAACTCGGAGGCGGACAGCTCGACGCGCGCCACGTCCGACAGGCGCGTGACGGCGCCGTCGGCCGAGGTCTTGAGGATGATGTCGCGAAACTCTTCTTCCGTCTTCAGGCGGCCGCGCGCGTTGATGCTCAGTTGCGTCGGCACGCCCGCGTCCATCGGCGAGGCGCCGACGATGCCGGCGGCGACCTGCACGTTCTGCTCGCGGATGGCCTTGACCACGTCGGTGGCGGTCATGTTCTGGCGCGCCACCTTCTGCGGGTCCAGCCAGACCCGCATCGAGTAGTCGCCCGAGCCCCACATCACCACCTCGCCCACGCCGGGCACCTGCGCCAGGCGGTCCTTGACGTTGATCAGCGCGTAGTTGCGCAGGTAGGTCAGGTCATAGCGGCCGTTGGGCGAGGCGATGTTCACGCCCATCGTCAGCGTCGGCGAGGACTTGACCGTGGTCACGCCCAGGCGCTGCACGTCCTCGGGCAGGCGCGGCAGCGCCTGCGCCACGCGCGTCTGCACGAACTGCTGCGCCTTGTCCGGGTCGGTGCCCAGCTTGAACGTGACCGTGGTGGTCATCTTGCCGTCGCTGTTGGCCTGCGACTGCATGTACAGCATGCTTTCCACGCCGTTGATCTGCTCCTCGATCGGCGCGGCCACGGTTTCGGCGATCACCTTCGGGTTGGCGCCGGGATACTGCGCCCGCACCACCACCGACGGCGGCACCACCTCGGGATATTCGGCCGCGGGCAGCTTGGTCAGGGCGATCAGCCCCGCCAGCAGGATGACCATCGACAGCACGCCCGCGAAGATGGGGCGGTCGATGAAGAATTTGGAGATGTTCATGATGCGCTCTCGACGTAGGCCGATGGATCAGGCCGCCGGCCCGGTGGCGCGCGTGGCGTCGACCATCCTGACCGGATTGGCCTTGACGGGGTCGTTGGGGCGCACGCGCTGCACCCCGTTGACGACGATCTTCTCGTCGGGCTTCAGGCCCGAGGCCACCACGCGCAGGCCGTCGTGCATGGCGCCGAGCCGGATCTCGCGGTACTGCGCGCGGCTGTCCTTGTCGACCACCAGCACGAACTTGCGGGCCTGGTCGGTGCCGACCGCGCCGTCGTCGATCATCACCGCCGGGTGCGGCTCGCCGCCGCCGACCCTGACGCGCGCATAGAGGCCCGGCACCAGCGAGCCGTCCTCGTTGTCGATGCGGGCGCGCACGCGGATGGTGCCGGACGAGGTGTCCAGGCGGTTGTCCACCGAGACCACGGTGCCGCGGCGCGAGTAGCCGCTCTCGTCGGCCAGGCCCAGCTCCACCGGCACGGCCTGCCTGCCGGTGTTGCGCATGTAGCGCAGGTAGGTCTGCTCGTCGACGTCGAAGGCGGCGTAGATCGGCGCCACCGAGACCAGCGTGGTCAGCAGCGGCGCGCTCGCGCCGGTGGAGACGATGTTGCCCACGGTCAGCTCGGCGCGCGACACGCGGCCCGCCACCGGCGCGGTGACTTCGGTGTACGACAGGTTGACGCGGGCGGCCTCGAGCGCGGCGCGCGCCGCCTTGAGCGTGGCGCCGGCCTCGCGCGCGGCGTTCTGCTTCTCGTCGTAGTCGCGCCGCGCGATGGCGTTGCTGCCGATCAGGCGGTCGGCGCGCGCCGCGTCGCTGCCGGCGTAGCTGGCGCGCGCCTCGGCGGCGGCCACCTGCGCGGCGGCGCGGTCGACCTCGGCCACGTAGGGGCGCGGGTCGATGGTGAAAAGCGCGTCGCCCTTCTTCACCAACTGGCCGTCCCTGAAATGCACGGCCACGATCTTGCCCGGCACCAGCGGGCGGATGTCCACCTTGTCGATGGCCTCGAGGCGGCCCGAGTAGTTTTGCCACTCGACGATCGAGTCGCTGACGACGGTGGCCACGTCGACCTCGGCGGCCGGCGCGGGCGCGTCCGCCTGGGCGGACGCGACGGGTTCGAAGCCCCGGGTGGCGGCCAGGCCGGCGACGCCGAGCGCGAACACCGTGCCCAGCGCGACGGACAGCCTCTTGCGGTTGGCGGTCATGGTTGAAACTCCTTTTCCTTTGGAATCGAGCGATCAGTTGGGTCCGAGCGGGTCCTGGCGAATCCGGCGCTGCCTGCGGGCATGCCCCCGGGGCGGACCGATGGAACCCAGTATGGCTACCGCCAGCGGGCGGATAAAGATGGCTTTCTTGCGAACTTTGTATCCATCACAGAGACAATTTGCGCATGTGAAGCCACGGTTTTCGTGCGTGTCGCCACCCCCGGCGTCAGCCGACGCAGCCGGCGTCAGCGCGCGGCGGCCGGCGCCTCACGCCGCAGGGCCGCGGCGAGGGCCTCGATGTAGCCGTCCGCCAGCGCGCACTCGGACAGCGCGCATTCGAGCGCGAGCACGTAGTCCGCGTTGGAGCCGAACGCCCCCGAGGCGGCGGCGACGATCGAGGCCACGGTGGCGACGCTCGCGTCCGGCTCGTACTGCGGCCGCGCGGGGTTGGCGACGAAGGCGATGGCGGCGGTGCCGGTGCCGTCGGCCAGCGTCAGCGGCGCCCAGGTCGGCAGGTAGGAGCCCGTGACCATCTCGCGGATCCACAGCACGCGCAGTTCTTCCTCGAGCGTGGCGGCGGCCAGCCGCAGGGCCACGCCGTGCGTGCTGCCGCCGGCTTCCAGCGCCAGCATGCGGCCCGGCACCTCGGGCGAGCCGCGCCCGGCGGTCATGCGCAGGCAGAAGCTGCGGCGCCAGCCGTGCAGGGTGGCAATCTCGCGCCGGTCGAAATCCAGCAGCGGGTTCCACATCAGCGAGCCATAGGCGAAGACCCAGACGTCCGCGCCGGCGGGCCGCGCCCGCATGGTTTCGGCCAGCGAGGCCTCGATCTGGTCCTGGGTCCAGGCGACCTCCCGCGGCAGGCCGAAGCTGCCGAGGTAGGCGCCGGAATTGATGGTTTCTCTGGTGAGCATGCGTTTTTCCTGTACTGCCGTGCCATGCGCGCGCGCGCCGGCAATCCGGCCGCGAATTCATGGCGGATTCGCCGCGAATTCGCAGCGAGCCCGCCGCGGGACAGGCAGGCAGACCCGCCCGTTTCGCGGCGTCCGGCAGCGCGCAGGCAGGCATCGGCGAAGGCATTGTGGCTGTCCGCCCACGCTCGATAAACATGCTAGAGTGCGACTCTTTGTCTCCGGAGCGGAAACAATGTCCGAGCGCATCGATGCCTCCGTCGCCGACATAGAAGCGTTCGTCGCGGTCGCGCACAGCGGCAGCTTCACGCGCGCCGCCGAGGGTCTGGGAACCAGCAAGTCGAATGTCGGCAAGTCCGTGCAGCGGCTGGAGGCCACGCTTGGCACGCGCCTGTTCCAGCGCACCACGCGCGCGGTGCGGCTGACCGAGGACGGCGAGACCTACCTGATGGCCGCCGAGTCCGCGCTGGAGGGACTGCGCGAAGCCGGACAGGCGCTGGCGGCGCGCCGCGCCGAGCCGATCGGCAAGGTCCGCCTGGACCTGCCGGCGGGCTTCGGCCGGCTGCTGTTCCCGGCGCTGGCGGCACTGCGCCGGCACCATCCCAGGCTCACCTTCGAGCTGGCGCTCAACGACCGCATGTCAGACCCGGTGGCCGAAGGCTGGGACATCGTGGTGCGCATCGGCGAGCTGCCCGCCGACAGCGAGATGACGGTGCGCAAGCTATGCGACCTGCGCCAGGGCCTGTACGCCTCGCCCGACTACCTCGCGCGGCACGGCGAGATCCGCTCGGTGGCGGACCTGTCGGGGCACGATGCCATCGTCTTTCGCGGCCCGTCGGGCCGGCTGCGGCCGTGGCGCGTGGCGGACGGCGCGCACGTGCGCGAGATTTCCCCCAACCCGGTGCTGGCGCTGGCGGATGGCCAGGCGCTGGTGGACGCGGCAATCAACGGCTTCGGCCTGACCCAGATCCACGACCGCGTGGCCCGGCCCCATGTCGACGCGGGCCGGCTGCGCCACGTGCTGCCGGACGCGGACGTGCCCGGCCCGCCCGTGCACGCGATGATCCCGCTCGGCCTGCGCATGCCGGCCAAGACGCGCGCGGTGCTCAACCATCTCGTGGACTACCTGCGGCAGCCGCAATAGGCCGCGCCGGCGCGCGGCGCTGCCGGTCGCGTCGGCGGCAATCAGGAAGCGGCCTGCGAATCCTGCGCGCGCCATTCCTTGCGCCGCTGCCGCATCAGGTCCAGCGCGCGGCGCGCGACCTTCCACCACGCGAACGGCCGCGGGTCGGCCAGCATGCTGAGCGCGCGCGCGTAGTCGAGCGTGAGCCCCGGCGTCCACGCCATCGTGACCGCGCGCTTGCGGATCTGCGCGGCCACCCACAGCTCGGGCGTGGCCAGGATGCGGAAGAAGCTCGCCCAGCCGGCGCGGCCGCCGCGCAGGCGGGCCGCCGCGCCTTCGAGCGCGGCCTCGAGCGCGTTCGACACCGTGCTGGAGCAGTTGCGGTGCGTGAGGTTGTAGGTGGTGTCGGCGCGGTAGCGCTCCCAGAACGCGCTCAGCTTGCCCGGGTCGTAGTTGCGGATGCGCACGCGCACCGTCGACGGGCACCAGGCGCGCGACTCGGTGGCGTAGTCGGGCTGGAACTCGCCCGGCACGTCGTTCTCTTGCGTGGCCCGCAGGATGCGGCCGAACTCGTCCGGCGAGCGGTCGATCTCCACGCCCGGATAAAGGCTGATGTAGATGCCCTCGGGCGACTCCAGCGCGGCGTGGCCGGTCGAGATGACGCCGTTCACGTCGACCGCCGCGATGTAGCGGCCGATGATCGGGTGGCGCAGCACCGGCGCCTTGGACGAGCCGGCCGGCGTCCAGACATGGACCGTCAGCGCGTGCTCCTCGTCGCCGGGCGGGCCGTCCCAGCCGGCCTCGGCGAACACCGGCCCGGCGCCGGGCTCGGCCCGGTCGGGCTCGACGGCGGGATGCCTGGCGCGGTTCAGCGCCGGGTTGCGCGCCAGCCGGCGCACGCGCGTGGCCAGCGTGACCAGGTTCAGCCCGCCGAAGAACAGGAACAGCCCGAGGCAGTACGGCAGCGTGCCGACGTAGTGGGTCGGGAACGGCTGGTAGAAGAAGATCGCCAGCAGGATCTCCGCGCAGCCCCACGAGAACGCGGCCTTCCAGCGCCGGTAGCGCACCACCCACGCCGAGATGCACTGGAGCAGGCCGTCGACCAGGAACAGCGTGCCGAAGATCATCGACAGCAGGAAGTTGCCGTGGTGATGGCCGGCCAGGATCAGGATCGCCGCGCCGACCACGGCGAAGCCCTTGACGTAGCGCAGCACGCGCTGGCCGCCCACGCCGGTCCACGCCACCGCCAGCGTGGCCAGCCCCTCGGCGAGGAACAGCCAGGCGAAGACATCGATCGGGAAATAGGCGGCGCCGTCGAGCGCGTCGATGAACACCACGATGCCCGCGACCAGCCACAGAATGCCGATCGCCAGGATCGCGCGGGCGCGCTTGCGCAGATAATCGACGCCAAGCAGCAGCAGCATCAGCCGGACCATGATTCCCCTTTTCTGTGTTTGTCGTTTTTCGTATCTGTCGCCGTCCCGGCGCCGTTGCCATTGCCGCGCGCCGCGCAGCCTCGAAAATACCATCAATCGGCATGCCCGCGGCGCGGCCCGATTGGGCGGATATTCTGGATAATCCATCCAGGCCGGGACGGTTTATCCGCCGCCGCCGGGCGCTTAAGCTGGATGCCCTGTCAACCCATGAAGGAGACGTGCATGGCAGACCATTCCATCAAGGGCAAGGTCGCGCTGATCGCCGGCGGCGCCAAGAACCTCGGCGGCCTGATTGCCCGCGACCTCGCCGCGCAGGGCGCCAGGGCGGTGGCCATCCACTACAACAGCGCCGCCTCGAAGGCGGACGCCGACCAGACCGTGGCCGCCATCCGGGCCGCCGGCGCGCAGGCCGTGGCGCTGCAGGCCGACCTGACCACCGCCGCGGCCACGGGCAAGCTGTTCGCCGACGCCATTGCCGCCGTGGGCAGGCCGGACATCGCCATCAACACGGTCGGCAAGGTGCTCAAGAAACCGCTGGTGGAGATCACCGAGACCGAGTACGACGAGATGGCGGCGGTCAACGCCAAGTCCGCCTTCCTGTTCCTGCAGGAAGCGGGCCGGCACCTCAACGACAACGGCAAGATCGTGACGCTGGTGACTTCGCTGCTGGGCGCGTTCACGCCATACTATGCTTCCTATGCCGGCACCAAGGCGCCGGTGGAGCATTTCACGCGCGCGGCGGCCAAGGAATTCGGCGCGCGCGGGATCTCGGTCACGGCGGTGGGGCCCGGCCCGATGGATACGCCGTTCTTCTATCCGGCCGAGGGCGAGGACGCGGTGGCCTACCACAAGACGGCCGCGGCGCTGTCGCCGTTCTCCAGGACCGGCCTGACCGACATCGCGGACGTGGTGCCGTTCATCCGCCATCTGGTCAGCGACGGCTGGTGGATCACCGGGCAGACCATCCTGATCAACGGCGGCTACACGACCAAGTAAGCCACCAAGTAAGCCGCCAGGCGAACGCACCCGCCGCCGGGCCGGCACGGCGGCGGTTGCAACAGATGGCAGGGAGAGGCAGTCGATGGCAGCGAGCCGGCCACATGGATAGATTCGACCAGTACCGCGTGTTCGCCCAGGTGGCGGAGATGGGCAGCTTCATCAAGGCCGCGCATGCGCTGGAGCTGCCGCGCGCGTCGGTATCCGCGGCGATCCAGCAACTGGAGGCGCAGGTCGGCGTGCGGCTGCTGCACCGGACCACGCGCCACGTGCGGCTGACCACCGACGGCGAGCAACTGCTCGAGCGCCTGCGCCCGCTGATGGCCGAGGTGGAGAGCATCGACCAGTTGTTCCACGCCGGCGGGCGGCAGTTGTCGGGCCGGCTCAGCATCGACGCGCCCAGCCGCATCGCCCGCCGCCTGATCGCGCCCGCGCTGCCCGGCCTGTTGCGCCGCCATCCCCGGCTGCAACTGTCGCTGGGCTCGAGCGACCGCGCCATCGACCTGGCGCAGGAAGGCGTGGACTGCGCGGTGCGCTTCGGCACGCCGCACGACAGCAGCCTGGTGGTGCGGCCGCTCGGCCACGTCGCCCTGGTCAACTGCGCCAGCCCGGCCTACCTGCGCGAGCACGGCGAGCCCGCCCAGCCCGGCGACCTCGCGCACGGCCACTGGGCGGTGGGCTACGCCTCGCCGCGGACCGGGCGCGAGCTGCCGTGGGAATACGCCGGGCGCGACGGCGCCACCCACACCATCGAGGTGCCCAGCCGCGTGATCGCGAACAACGTCGAGAGCTATATCGCCTGCTGCCTGGCCGGGCTGGGCCTGATCCAGATCCCGCGCTTCGACGTGCAGTACCTGCTCGACGCCGGCGAACTGGCCGAGGTCATGCCCGGCCACCGCGCCGCCGCCATGCCGGTGTCGCTGCTCTATCCGCACCGGCGCCAGCGCTCGCGGCGGCTGGACATGTTCGCGCAGTGGTTCGAGGAACTGATCCGCCCGCACCTGGACGACTGAATCGGGCGCCGCACGCGCCTATGCCGTCAGCGGCGCCTCGTATTCCTCGCGGAACTGATGCAGCGAACTCTCCACGACCGTCACGGCGCCGTCGATCAGGCCGCAGCGCCCGCTGCCCGGCAGGATGCTGCACAGGTTCTCCAGCGCCTCCAGGTCAGCATGCACGCCCCGGCCGGTATCGATCCGGTTGAGCAGCCGCATCAGCTGGAAGGTGCCGCCCTTGCATGGCGGGCACTGGCCGCACGAGCCCTGGGCGAAGAAGCTCACGTACTCGGCCACCTTGCGCACGATGCTGGTGCCTTCCGACACCACGATCATGGCGCCGGTGCCCAGCCGCGAGCGCCGCAGCCTGACCGAGTCGAAATCGAGCGCGACGTCGAGATCGCGTTTCGTCAGCAGCGTGTTCGAGGGGCCGCCGGTGAACACCGCCTTGAACTCCTTGCCCTGCAGCATGCCGCCGCCATGCTCGAACACGAGCGACTCGAGGCTCGTGCCCATCGGCAGCTCGTACAGGCCGGGGCGCAGCACGTCCCCCGAGAGCGAAAAGAGCTTGGTTCCCGCGGCATTGCCGACGCCGAGGTCCCGGTACCACTGCGCGCCGTGGCGCAGGATGCCGGGAACGTGCGCCAGCGTTTCCGCGTTGTTGACCACGGTCGGCGCGCCGCGCACGCCGTGCTCGGCCGGAAAGGGCGGCTTGCGGCGCGGGAACGGGAAGCCCCCCTCGACGCTGGCGATCACCGCGGTCTCCTCGCCCCCGATGTAGAGCCCCGAGCTGGGCACGACCTCCAGGGACACGGGCCCGCCCACCAGCCGCTCCAGTTCCGCGAAGCGGGGATGCCGCAGCCATTGCCCGACCGCCGCGCGCGTCGCCGCGAGGGATGCCGGCTGGTGCGGGTTGACGTACAGCACGACATGGTTGGCGCGGCACGCCGCGGCGGCGATGAGCGCGCCCTCGATGACCTGATGCGGCGTGTGCTCCAGAAGGAAGCGGTCCTTGAACGTGCCCGGCTCGTCTTCGTTGCCGTTGCAGATGATGTACTTGTCGCCGTCCGGCGCGGCTGCGACCGGCGCCCACTTGCGATGCGTCGCGAAGCCGGCGCCGCCCATGCCGCGCAGGTCGGCCTGCCCGATCTCGCCGATGATGGCCGCCGGCTCGCGCAGCGCCCGCGCGAGCCCCTCCGCGCCGCCGACCGCGAGCCATGCGTCCAGGTCGGCGCCGACCCGGTTGTCCTCCTTCAGGAGAACCTGGTTCGGTTGTGTCATCGCGCTCCCCCCCGCCCCGCTCACCGGACCCCGCGGACCACGCGGCCCCGCGCGCCGGAATGCAGCCCCGCATCGACGCGCAGGTCGAAATTCGCGTAGCCCGGAAACAGCATCGGCGCCTTGACGTGAAGCGGCAGCCCGGCGAGCGTCAGTTCGCGCTGCCAGGCATGCACGTGGCCGATGCCCGCGCGGCTGGCCATCGCGCCGTGCCACGAACCGGCCGCGCTGGCGCCCGCGCGCCGCCCCATGCTCAGGATGTCGAGCAGCGCGTTGCCCATCAGCCGGTTGCGCCCGTGGATGCCGCCCGCCACCTCGCCGACGCAGTACAGGCCGCCCACGTTCGTGGCGCCGTCCTTGCCGACCGCCACGCCGCCGTTCTGGTAATGGAGCGTCGGATAAACCAGGAAGGGCTCCCTGGCCGCGTCCTGGCCGCACCGGCGCGCGAGGTGGCTCAGCGTGACGAGGCGCTCGGCCAGGATGCCGGGATGCGCCATTTCCAGCGTCGGCGTGTCGAGGAAGACGCCCACCTGCTGGCCGCGCACGATACCGCGCCCCTGCGCGCACTCGCGCAGGATCGACGAGGCCACGACGTCGCGCGGCTTGAGCTCGTCGACGAAGCGCTCGCCCTCGCCGTTGATCAGCTTCGCCCCGGCGGAACGCGCCGCCTCCGAGATGAGCCCGCCGGCGAGATGCTCGGGGTAGGCGATGCCGGTGGGATGGTACTGGAACGAATCGAGTTCGCGCAGCCGCGCGCCCATGCGGTAGGCCAGCACCAGGCCATCGGCCGTGGCGCCGTAGTGGTTCGACGTCGGGAACGCATTCAGGTGCAGGCGTCCCGCGCCGCCGGTGGCGACGATCACGGCGCGCGCGCGCACCAGCACGAAGGTGCGCCATTCGAGGTTGTAGATCACCGCGCCGGCGCAGTTGCCGCGCTCGTCGGACAGCAGCTCGACCGCCGGGCACCGGTTCCACACCTCGATGCCGGGGTCCAGGTCCACCGCCTCGCGCAGCACCCGCATCAGTTCGAGCCCGGTGTAGTCGCGGTAGGAGAGAATGCGCGCGGCCGACGCCCCGCCCGGCTTCTTGCGCAGCAGGTTGCCGATGGGCCGGTCGTCCTCCTGGTCGAACGTCATGCCGAGCCGGATCAGCCAGCGGATGACGTCGGGGCCGTCCATCACCATCTGCGCGACGAGTTCGGGGTCGCCGCGGAAGTGGCCGGCGCGCAGCGTGTCCTCGAAATGCAGCTGGGGGCTGTCGTCCTCGCCGACGGCCGCCTGGATGCCGCCTTCGGCCATCACGGTATTGCTGTCGCCGAGGCGCAGCTTGGTGGCGAGGATGACGCGCGCGCCCTCCTTCGCCGCCGTGAGCGCCGCCGCGCATCCGCCGCCGCCGCCGCCGATCACCAGCACGTCGGTGGTCACGAGCTGGGCCCCCGCGATGTCCACGTCGTCGATCAGCGCGTTGGCCTGCAGCTGGCGCGCCAGATCCGGCTGGCATGGCTCTCCCCGGTTCACGCCGATGGCGAGCGGCACGCGCGCGTCCGGGCCGTGGTCGGGATGAAAGCCTTTCAGGAGGGCGTCGGTGGGGTCGTTGCCGGGATCGTCATCGGGCGCCGCATTGGAGCCGCCGGCACCGCGCACCGCCGGCGTCATGCCGGGCCGGTAGCGCTGGCGGGCCTCGTCGTAGGGAATGCCTGCAAGCATGGTATTTGTTGGTCCGGTCAGCGTGGCGGGCGCGCGCCCGGCGCGTCGAAATCGATCCGCATCTCGCCGCTTTCGATCTGCTGCAGCCGGTGCATCAGGTTCGCCGGGCGCAGCCACAGCGCCGCGGTCATGCGCCGCACGAACAGGCCGAGGTGGTTGGGCCGGATCAGCTCGGGACAGGCCAGCGTGCAGAGATTGCACATGACGCATTCGTCGAAGACGCGGCCGGACTCCGCCAGCTTGCCCTCGACGGCGAGGTTCACCCCGCGCTGCACGTCGAGCCCCTTCGGGCACGCGCGGTCGCAGCCGCCGCAGTGGCGGCAATGCGCGGCTTCGGGGAAGGTCTCGCCGATCGATTGCAGCAGATGCCAGCTGTCGCCCGCTTCTTCGGGGCGGTAGACGTGGCGCACCGGCGCGGTGAAATACTCGAGCGAGGCCACCTGCATGCCTTCCTCGATCAGGGTCTCGCAGGCAAGCGCGGTGTTGACCTCGCGCTCGCCGCCGCGCCGCACCAGCACGCGGCAGGAGCCGCACACGCCCTGGCCCATGCAGCCGACGCCCTCCACGAGCGTCTGCCCCGCGTGCAGGAACGCCTGCAGGATGGAGCAGTTCGGCGGGGCATCGATCTGGTGGCCTTCGATGGTCAGACGTACCATCCTTCGCACCTTGTCATTTTGTCTGGCGGCGCCGGCGCCACGCTGGCGCACTTGCCTAAAAGATCATATAAACCATAGCACATGGCGGTTATGGCAAAGAGGCAAGCAAGAGGGGAATCGCGATGGCGCCATTCCGGGGGGCCGTTGCCACACGCGCGGCACTGATTTTCATCGTCCTCACCCGCGCCGCGGAGCGCTCTGTCCGGCACATATGGCATCATTCCATCATTTTCGTCGGCCTGATCGTCCACATGATGCCGAAAGCTACCCAGGAAAAACGCACCAGACCGGTGCCATTGCCGCGGGCATCGCGGCGCGATTTCTTATTCTTTCCGTCGAAAAGATTCACTTCCGCTTGCGAAGTCCATCGATCAGGATTGCCTGAGCCTCGAACGCGCGCCATGCCGCCGGCAAGCACGGTTCGCGTCGACCGGCACGGGGACTTCGGCTGTCTTCATTCACTGTGTATCCCTCGAGGAGTTCGAAGATGCTCGCCAGGATAGTCGCGCTGTATCGCTACTTCATGTCCGTGGTGCCCTTCCGGCTGACGCCGGCCATCATCACCACGGTCGTGCTCATCACGCTGCTGCTCATCCCCACGCCGGCCGGCCTGAACGACAACGCGTGGGACCTGGTGGCCATCTTCCTGACCACCATCGTCGCCATCATTCTCAAGGTGATGCCGATCGGCGTGATGGCGATGATGGCCATCGTGATCGTGTCGCTGGCGCAAGTGACCTCGAACTCGTCCAAGGGCGCCATCGCCGATGCCCTGAGCAGCTTCTCCAATCCGCTGATCTGGCTGATCGTCGTGGCCGTGCTGATCTCGCGCGGGCTGAAGAAGACCGGGCTCGGCAACCGCATCGGCCTGATGTTCATCGCGCTGCTGGGCAAGCGCACCATCGGCATCGGCTACGGGCTGGCGATCTGCGAGCTGGTGCTGGCGCCGTTCACGCCCAGCAACACCGCGCGCGGCGGCGGCATCGTGCACCCGATCATGCGCTCCATCGCCGGCGCCTTCGACTCCGATCCGGCCAAGGGAACCCAGGGCAAGGTCGGCACCTATCTCGCGCTGGTCAACTACCACGCCAACCCGATCACCTCGGCCATGTTCGTGACGGCGACCGCGCCCAACCCGCTGGTGGTCGACTACGTGGCCAGGGCCACCGGCCAGGCGCTGCACCTGACCTGGACCACCTGGGCGCTGTGCATGCTGGTGCCCGGCCTGCTGTGCCTGCTGCTGATGCCGCTCATCATCTTCGTGCTCAACCCGCCCGAGCTGAAGGCGACCCCCAACGCCATCGACTACGCCAAGGGCGAGCTCGCGCGCATGGGCCCGCTCAGCGGCAAGGAGCGGGTCATGATGGGCGTCTTCGCCGTGATGCTGTTCCTGTGGGCCAACGTGCCGGCGATGATCTTCGGCCCGGCCTTCACCCTCGACCCGACCGTGGTCGCCTTCCTCGGCCTGTTCACGCTGATCATCACCGGCACGATCGACTGGGACGACGTGCTCTCGGAAAAGAGCGCCTGGGACACCCTGATCTGGTTCGGCGCGCTGGTCATGCTCGCGGAGCAGCTCAACAAGCTCGGCGTGATCGCGTGGTTCTCGGCGGACATGCGCGACGCCATCGCCGCCAGCGGCATGGGCTGGCTCGCGGTGGCCTCGGTGCTGGTGCTGGTGTTCGTGTTTTCCCACTACCTGTTCGCCAGCACCACCGCGCACGTCAGCGCGATGATGCTGGCCTTCCTCACCGTGGGCGCGCACCTGATCCCGCCGCCCTACGTGCCGCCCTTCATGCTGATGATGACGGCCGGCTCGGCGATCATGATGACGCTGACCCACTACGCCACCGGCACCTCGCCGATCATCTTCGGCAGCGGCTACGTGACGATGGGACAGTGGTGGCGGGCCGGCGCGGTGATGTGCGTGTTCGAGCTGATCGTCTTCGCCGTGATCGGCGGCGTCTGGTGGAAGATCCTCGGATTCTGGTGATCCGGCCAGCGGCCGGCCGGCGGCCGCCTACAGCAGCCGCAGTTCGGCCAGCGCCAGCGCGAAGGCGTCGTTGGGGCGCGGCTTGCGCGACATCTTGACCAGCGTGTAGCGCGCCAGCGGCGGCAGCCGCCGCCACGCCTCGGCCGGGGCCGGCGCGAGGCCGGCCCATGCGTACTGCGCCAGCACGGCGGCGGGCAGCGCGTCGAGCGCGCGCCACGACGCATCGGGCGCGGCGTCGAGCACGGCCGGCGCGCGGCCGATGTGCTGCCGCATGGCGGCGTCGAGCAATGCCCCGAAGCCGCCACCGTCATCGTCACCGTCATCTCCACCACCATCCTCGTCCCGCGCGCTGTCCAGGCTCGCCGCCACCAGCTGCCGGCGCGCGGGCAGCGGCAGCGCCTGCCACTCCGACAGCGCGATGGTCACGCCCGCGCGATCGAGCGCGAAGCGCACGCTCATGGGAATGTAGCGCCAGGACTGCATGGCTTCGGCATCGGCCGGAAAGCCGAAGCAGGTGACGCCGGGTTGCGGTGCCGTGGGCATGGTGGTGGTCTCCTGGAGGCGCGTCAGCCGGCCGCGCGCGGCGCGGCGGTACGGTGCAGCAGCACCGGGATGGATTTCGAGGTCGGCGTGTTGCAGAGGTCGGCCACGCTGTCCAGCGG
This sequence comes from Cupriavidus sp. WS, assembly GCF_000395345.1. Taxonomy (NCBI): domain Bacteria; kingdom Pseudomonadati; phylum Pseudomonadota; class Betaproteobacteria; order Burkholderiales; family Burkholderiaceae; genus Cupriavidus; species Cupriavidus sp. WS. The sequence goes on from NZ_AQPL01000104.1 coordinate 25,975, forward strand.
CACCAGCGGGTTGGTCTCGGGATAATACGCGCCGATGCAGCCGCGCGGGATATCGTACTCGACCAGCAGGAAACCGTCGGCGCGGCGCGCGATGCCGTCGTCCCAGACCGTGGTCATGTCCACCCAGTCGCCGGCCGCGAAGCCGAGCAGCGCCAGGTCGTCGCGGTTGATGAAGACCACGCGGCGCTGGCCGAACACGCCGCGGTAGCGGTCGTCCAGCGCGTAGACGGTGGTGTTGTACTGGTCGTGCGAGCGCGTGGTCATCAGCGTCATCAGGCGCTCGCCGTGCTGCGCGCGCGCCCGCGCGATGGGGGTGTCGGCGCTGAGCGGGTTGACCAGGAACACCGCCTTGCCCGAGGGCGTGTGCCATTCGCGCTCGCGCGCGGCCACGCGCAGGTGGAAGCCGCCCGGGTGGGCGATGCGCGCGTTGTAGTCCTCGAAGCCGTCCACCACCGCCGCGATCTTGTCGCGGATGCGCGCGTAGTCCTCGGCGTACCACAGCCACGGCACCAGCGCGTCGCCGAGCGTGGCGCGCGCCATGCGCGCGACGATGGCGGTCTCGGACATCAGGTTGGGCGAGGCCGGGCGGTTCATGCCGTAGGAGATGTGCACCATCGCCACCGAGTCCTCCACGGTAACGCCCTGCGCCACGCCGTTCTGCATGTCGATCTCCGTGCGGCCCAGCGTGGGCAGGATCAGCGCGGCCTTGCCGTGCACCAGGTGGCTGCGGTTGAGCTTGGTGGCGATGTGCACGGTGAGGTCGCACGAGCGCAGCGCGTCCCAGGTGCGCGGCGTGTCCGGCGTGGCCGCGGCGAAGTTGCCGCCCAGCCCGACGAACACCTTGACCTTGCCGGCGAGCATGGCCGCGATGGTCTCCACCACGTCGTAGCCGTGATGGCGCGGCGGCGAGAACGCGAACACCTCGCCGAGCTTGTCGAGGAACGCCGCGGCCGGCTTTTCCTCGATGCCCACGGTGCGGTTGCCCTGCACGTTGGAGTGGCCGCGCACCGGGCACAGGCCCGCGCCTTCGCGGCCGATGTTCCCACGCAGCATCATCAGGTTGGTGAGCATCTGGATGGTCTGCACCGAATGCTTGTGCTGGGTCAGGCCCATGCCCCAGGTGCAGATCACGCGCTGGCCGCGCGCGTAGATCAGCGCCAGGCCCTCGATGTCCTCGCGCGGCACGCCGGATTCGCGCTCGATCACGCCCCACGGCTCGGCGCGCAGGTCGGCCGCGAACGCCTCGAAGCCGGTGGTGTGGGCGGCGATGAAGCCGGTGTCGAGCACGCGCGGCCGGCCGGCGGCCACGGCCTCGTCGTCGAGCTCCACCACGCGCTTGGCCACGCCCTTGATGAGCGCGTAGTCGCCGCCGATGCGCGGCTGCACGAACACCGAGCAGATCTGCGTGCTCGACATGGTCAGCATTTCCATCGGGTGCTGCGGGCTGGTGAAGCGCTCCAGGCCGCGCTCGCGCAGCGGGTTGATCGAAACCAGGGTAGCGCCGCGCCTGGCGCATTCGCGCAGCTCGCCGAGCATGCGCGGATGGTTCGTCGCCGGGTTCTGGCCGAAGATCAGGATGGTGTCGGCATGCTCGAAATCGTCCAGCGTGACGGTGCCCTTGCCCACGCCCACGGTCAGCGGCATGCCGCGGCTGGTGGCCTCGTGGCACATGTTGGAGCAGTCGGGGAAATTGTTGGTGCCGTAGACGCGCGCGAACAGCTGGTACAGGAAGGCGGCTTCGTTGCTGGCCCGCCCGGAGGTGTAGAACGCGGCCCGGTCGGCGTCGGGCAGCGCGCGCAGGTGGCTGCCGATCAGCGCGAAGGCCTCGTCCCAGGCGATCGCCCGGTAGGTGTCGCTCGACGGGTCGTAGACCACCGGATCGGTCAGGCGGCCGTGCTGCTCCAGCTCGTAGTCGGTCTGCTTCATCAGCACCTCGACCGTGTGGCGCGCCAGGAACGCCGGCGTCACGCGCTTGGAGGTGGCCTCGGCGGCCACCGCCTTGACGCCGTTCTCGCAGAACTCGAAGGTCGAGGCGTGCTCGCGGTCGGGCCACGCGCAACCCGGGCAGTCGAAGCCGTCCGGCTGGTTCTGGCGGAACAGCGTGCGATAGTTGCCGCCGGCCACCCGCTCCTTGAGCAGGTTGATCGCCACGTACTTGAGCGCGCCCCAGCCGGCGGCGGGGTGCGTATAGGGTTCGATGCGTGCTTTCGGCTTGCTGCTCATGGCGAGGCTCCGGGTTTCCGTACAGCGCGGTTGCGTCAGTGGCGGCAGGTTAGTGCGCGCGGCGGCGGGCGGCTTTCGCGGCGGCCCGCC